>NZ_JBEYFP010000518.1:0-4275 GCF_040634455.1 Kitasatospora sp. NPDC007106 | reverse complement strand
GCCCGCCCGGTCCTGGCCGCCCTGCGGGCCGCCGGATTCCGGTACGACGCGCGCCGCCGGCTGCTCACCCTGCAGGGCGGCCGCCGGCCGCCCGTGGCCCTCCCGGGTTTCCGCTACCTCGGTGCCGACCCGGCGGCCGGCCCGAACTGGACCGGCCAGCCGGCGGTGGCCTCGTACTACGCCTGATCCGGGTGCCCCCGGCGCTACGGCCGGGCGCTTCCGGTGAGGTCGGCGAGCAGGCGGCGGCCCTGCGGCCAGTCGCCGAGGCCGGAGTCGCTGTTGATGTGGCCGAGCGGCCCGACGTCCACCAGCGCGGCGCCCCAGGCGTCGGCGAAGGCGGCGGCCCGCTCGGCGGTGCACCAGGGGTCGTCGGTGCTGGCGACCACCGTGGTCGGGAAGGGCAGCGGGCGCAGCGGTACGGGCCGGAAGTCGACCAGTTCCGGCACCTCGGCGGTGTCCACGTCGGCGGGGGCGACCAGCAGGGCGCCGACGACCGGGCCGGGCCCGGTGCGCCCGGCGGCCCAGTGGGCGACGGTGATGCAGCCGAGGCTGTGGGCGACCAGGACGACGGGGCGGTCGGCGGCGGCGACCGCGGCGTCCAGGGCGGCGACCCAGTCGGTGCGCCGCGGCGCGTCCCAGTCGGCCTGCTCGACCCGGACGAGGCCGGGGTCGGCGGCCTCCCACCGGCTCTGCCAGTGCGCGGGGCCGGAGTTCTGGTAGCCGGGCAGGACGAGGTGCAGAGGCTCGGCGGGGGACACGGCGGGCTCCTCGGATCGGGTCACGGGCGGGGCGCAGGCGTGGGGCGCGGCGCGGGGACGGCAGGTGCGGGGCGGTTCAGCCGACGGACGGCAGGACCTCCTCGACCGCGCTCGTCCCGGTGCCCGGGCGGGACTCCCAGCGCCAGGACTCGTCGAGCCGCAGGCGTCCGTCGGTCAGCCGGGACAGCGTGCTGACGCAGTGTCCGCTGCTGGTCTCGCCGGCATGGTTGAGCTGAACGTACCGGAATTCGAGGGTGTCGCCCGCGCGGGTGCCGACGAGGTGGCCGTGCACGATGTCGCCGCCCTGGTAGGAGGCCCAGACCCGGCCGTCCTGCTCGCGGTAGGCGAAGCTGGTGGCGGCGTCGACCTCGCCGTGCTCGGCGCGTCCGGTGGGCGAGAAGACCAGGCCGTCGAGGGATGGCAGCATGGCGGTGCTCCTTCCGTGCGGGAGCGCACAGTCGATCACGGCGGTCGCGGACGCTGCCAACGTTTCCGCATGCTGGGACGGCGTTCTCGCCCCTCGGGCGCCGGTCCTGCTCCGGCCGGGTCGGGGCGGGCGAGGCGGGCCGGGGCGGGCCGGGGCGGTACGGCGGTGTCAGAGGTAGTCGTCGAGCAGGGCCAGGGCGAAGCCCTGCTCGTCCACCGTGCGGAGCACCCGGCGGAGCACGTCCGTCATCGTGCCGCCCCACTCGGCGCGCCCGCGGAAGTGGGTGAGGATGATGTCGCCGGGGTGCAGGACCCGGTCCGCGTGGCGGTACTCCATGCGGTCGGGGAAGGCCTCCTCGTTCCACAGCGCGACGGCGCGGATGCCGCACTGCTGGGCGGCCCGCAGGGTGTCGTCGGTGTACTCGCCGTAGGGCGGGCGGAACAGCGGTGGCCGGGAGCCGGTCTCGCGTTCGAGTTCGTCCTGCTGGCCGCAGATCTCGGTGCGCTGCTCGGCGGCGGTGAGCTTGCGCATGTCGCGGTGGTTGAGCGTGTGGTTGCCGGTGGCGGCGTGCCCGTTCGCCAGCAGGCCGCGGAAGTAGCCCCAGTCGGGCCGGGCCAGGTAGCCGGTGAGGAAGGTGCTGTAGGGGATGCCGAGTTCGGCGGTCATCCGGGCGAACTCCGGGTCCTTCTCCGCTCCGTCGTCGATGGTCAGGAAGACCACCCGGTCCTCGGTGGGGACGCGCTGGACGACCGGTGGCAGGCCGGGCCGCAGGACGAGGCCGGGCCGGTCGGCGGTGAGCGCGGGCCGCTGTTCGGGCGGGGTCGGGGCGGCGGTCGGCAGCCGGTCGAGTCCCCAGCGGGCGGCCTGCTCGCGTGCCCGGCGCTCCGCGGACTGCCGGGCGGCCTGCACCGGGTCGATCCCCAGGGGTGCGTGGCGTTCGCGGGTTTCGACGGCGGCGAGCGGCGGGAGTGCGGCCGGCGCCGTGGCGGCCGGGGGAGCGGCGCTCCGGGAGGGCGCCGTCGAACAGGCCGTCAGGACGACGGCCAGCCCGGCCCAGAGCGCCGGGCCAACCCGAGGATGACAACCCGATGAGCCGATCTTCATACCGGCGGATGATCCCCGAGGCGGCCGGCGGTCAACCGCCCACCGCCGCAGGGACGCACGGACGGCCCAGCGACGGGGTGTCAGGCCGGGGGCTGGACGTCACCCGTGGTAGTGCTCCGTCCGCCGGGCCGTCCGGGGAGGTCCCCGGGCGGGATGCCCGGATGGTGCGCGGCCGCGCCGCTCCCGCCTTCGGCCGCGGCCCCGGGAGGACCGTCGTCGAAGGCGATCCGGGAGACGATCCGGTACCGGTCGCCGCGGTACACCGAGTGCACGTACTCCACCGGCCGACCGGCCGCGTCACTGGTCAGCCGCTCGAACAGCAGTGCCGGCGAGAGCACCGGCACCCCCAGCAGCCGGGACTCCGCCTCGTTGGTGACGGTGGGTTCGATCGACTGGACGGCCTCCCGCACCCGTACGCCGTGCCGTTCGCGCAGCAGGTCGTAGAAGTCGCCCGACTCCATGTCGGCCGGGGCCAGCCCGGGCACCAGCGCGGCCGGGACGTGCAGGTGCTCGATGGCCATCGGCTCACCGTCGACGAGGCGCAGCCGGGCCACCCGGGTCAGCTCCGCGGCGGGGGAGATCCGCAGCCGCCGGCCGAGCCGCGCCCCGGCCGGCACGGTCTCGAACTCCAGCACCCGCCCGGCCCAGCTGCCGGCGGCCCGCGGCACGCTGAAGGCACTGCCCTCGGAGGCCATCGCCATCTCCTGGACGACCTTCTCCGGGGCCACGAACATGCCGCGCCCGTGCTCGCGGACGAGCAGGCCGGTGGCCACCAGTTCGTCCACCGCCGCCCGCAGGGTCGGCCGGGACACCCCGAGCTCCTCGCACAGCGCCCGTTCGGACGGGATCGGCTCACCGGGCCTGCGGGCCTCCACCAGATCCCGCAGGTGGTCGCGCACCCGCGTCCGCTTCACCGCCACGGCGGCTCCCCTCGTCCGAACCTGACCAGCACCTTACCAGTGTGGCGGCCGAGGCGCCCCGGGCGCCCCTCAGGTCGCCACCACGACGTAGAAGGTCACCGAGGCGAGGAAGGGCCCGTTCTCGAGGTGGTCGAGCCAGCGGTCGGCGCCGTCCGGGGTGAGGTACCCGGCGGTGACGGCCCGGCGGGTGCAGCGTTCCAGTCCGAGGATCCGGTCGGCCGCCCGGACGTCGCGGAGGAGCGGCGTGATCGGGAGGACGGCGGGCACCTCGAACCCGGCCTCGACCGCCAGCCGCGGGAGGCGGCTGCCGATGCGGGCGTTGTGCACCGCCCGTTCGGTGACGTACCGGGTGTAGGCCTGCGTCAGCTCGCCGTCCGGGTGGTCGACGGTCAGGGTGCCCCAGTCGGGCTCGCCCATGACGAGCCGGCCGCCGGGCCGCAGCACCCGCCGGATCTCGGCGAGCGCCCGGCCCGGGTCGGCGACGTGCTGCAGCACCCGGTCGGTGCGGGCGCGGTCCGCGGCGCCGTCCGGCAGCGGCAGGTCGTGGAGGTCGCCGAGCCGGACCTCGACGGCGGGCCGTCCGGCGGTGCGCGCGGCGGCGGTGTCGACGGCGGCCCGGTCGTGGTCGACGCCGATCACCCGCCCTGCCGGGCCGGCGGCCGTGGCCAGGGAATCGAGGTCGGTGCCGGGGCCGCAGCCGAGGTCCAGCACCGTCGCGCCGGGCCGGACGTCGAGTTCGTCGAGCATGCGCTGCTTGTAGGCCCGGCCCAGGTCGGTCGCGGCCACCCGGTCGAGGTAGGCGGTCGGGTCGGGGGTGTCGGTCTCGAACACGGTGGAGGTCATGGCTGCCAGTCAATCAACTCCCGTCCGGGGGCGGGCCGCCGGACGTGTTCCGGTGCCGCCCCTTGACGCGCCAACTGGTCTATGCCACTTTCTCTTACCAGTGGTGCTCCAGTCCGCAAGTGGTAAGATCTTCCTCGCCACCGACCTCTCCGAGGCCGAGGGCGAGCGGTACGCCGCCCACGGCGAGGAACTGGAGATCGAGACCGCCAGGGTCCCGCTGGAG
>NZ_JBEYFP010000517.1:0-4292 GCF_040634455.1 Kitasatospora sp. NPDC007106 | reverse complement strand
GCTCACTTCCGCACCTGGCTCCAGCACCGGTACACCACCCTCGACCGGCTCAACGACGCCTGGGGCACCGACTTCTGGAGCCAGCGCTACGGCGACTGGGCCGAGATCCAGCCGCCCCGCGACACCACCGCCTTCCGCAACCCCGGACAGGAACTCGACTACCGGCGCTTCTCCTCCGACGCACTCCTCGCCCGGCACACCGCCGAAACCGACCTGCTGCGCCGGCACGCCCCCGGCATCCCCGTCACGACCAACCTGATGGGCACCCTGGAGAAGAAGATCGACGGCCACGCCTTCGCCCGCCGCTGCGACCTCGTCGCCGTCGACCACTACCTCACCGCCGCCGACCCCCGGGGCCACATCGACCTGGCCCTCAACGCCGACCTCGCCCGCGGCACCTCCGCCGGCCGGCCCTGGCTGCTGATGGAACACTCCACCTCGGCCGTCAACTGGCAACCGGTCAACGTCGCCAAGGAACCCGGCCAGCTGCGCCGCAACAGCCTCACCCACCTGGCCCGCGGCGCCGACGGCATCATGTTCTTCCAATGGCGCCAGTCCCGCGCCGGCGCCGAGAAGTGGCACTCGGCGATGCTCCCGCACGGCGGCACCGACACCCGCACCTGGAGCGAGGTCACCGGGCTCGGGGCCGACCTCGTCCGCCTGGGGGACGTCGCCGGCAGCCGCGTGGACTCCCACGTCGCCGTCGTCTTCGACTGGCACGCCTGGTGGGCCCTCGAACTGGAGGCCCGCCCCTCCCGACACCTGCGCTACCCCGACCTCGTCCGCGACTGGTACACCGCCCTGTGGAACCTCGGCATCACCTGCGACCTCGTCGCCCCCGACGCCGACCTCACCCCCTACCGTGCCGTCCTCGCCCCCAACCTCTACCTCGTCACCGACACCACCGCCGACAACCTCCACGCCTACGTCGAATCCGGCGGCCACCTCGCCGTCGGCCCCTTCAGCGCAGCCGTCGACGACAACGACCGCGTCCGCCCCGGCCCCCAGCCCGCCGCCCTCACCAAGCTCCTGGGCCTGACCGTCGACGAGTACCTCCCCCTGCGCGAACACACCACCGCCGAGCTCACCACCGGCACCCGCGCACACCTGTGGGCCGAACGCATCCACTGCCGCACCAGCACCCCCTGGCTGCGGTTCGCCGACACCCCCGCCGGAGGACCCGCACGCGGCGGCCCCGCCGTCACCACCCACCACCACGGACACGGCACCGCCCGGTACGTCGGCACCCTCCTCCCGGAGCCGACGCTCACCCACTTCCTCGACACCCTCTGCCGCACGGCCGGCGTCCGCCCGGCCGCGGCCACCCCGCCCGGCGTCGAAGCCGTCCGCCGCTCCGCCGCCGACCGCAGCTACCTCTTCCTCGTCAACCACACCGACCGCACCGTCACCGTCCCCGTGACCGGCACCGGCCTGCTCGACACCCCCGTCACCGACGACCACATCACCCTGCCCCCCGGCGCAGCCACCGTCGTGCAGGAACACCACCCCCGGACGGCCCACCGATGACACCCGCCATCAGCACCGACCGGCCCACGGGCACCGTGCTGCTCACCGCCGCGGACACCGGCTACGCGCTGCGCATCGACCGCGCGAACGGCACCGTCCGCATGCTCCACTGGGGCGCCGCCATCACACTCGACGACGCCCGCCGGCTGCACCTGCCGGACGAACCCGCCAACAGCTTCCACAGCCCCCTCGACGGCACCGAGGAACTGCCCGTCGACGGACAGGTCCGCTTCGCACCCCCCGCCCTCGACGTCCGCTACGCCGACGGCACCAGCGCCCTCGAACCCCTCGTCGACGACTGGACCACCGGCGAGGACGACACGGGAGCGACCCTCACGATCCACCTGCGCGACCGCCACCGCCCCCTCGCCTGGGACCTGCACTACCGCATCCACCACGCGAGCCCCGTCATCGAACGGCACACCGTCTACCGCCACACCGGCACCGACGCCCCCGTCCAGCTCGTCCGGCACGCCAGCGCCCAGTGGAACCCACCCGCCCTCGGCACCTACCGCCTCACCACCCTGCACGGCGCCTGGGCACGCGAGTTCCAGCTCCAGCGCACCCACCTGCCCGTCGGGGAGACCACCCTCACCAGCCGCCGCGGCCACACGGGCCACCAGGCCAACCCCTGGGCCGCCGTCGACGACGGCACCGCCACCGAGACCCACGGCGAGGTGTGGACCACCGCCCTCGCCACCTCCGGCAGTTGGCGCACCACTGCCCTCCACACCGCAGAGGGACGCTGCAGCATCATCACCGGCGCAGGCCACGAAGGCGTCGAGATCACCCTCGACCCCGGAGACACCTGGACGACCCCCACCGCCGTCGGCCACTACACCCCGCACGGCTTCGGCGGGGCCGGCCGCAACTCCCACACCTACATCCGCGCCCACGTCCTGCCCCACCCCCGCGAACCGCGGCCCGTCCTCTACAACTCCTGGGAGGCCACCGGCTTCCACGTCACCCCCGACAACCAGCGCCACCTCGCCGACCTCGCCGCCCGCATCGGCGCGGAACTCTTCGTCGTCGACGACGGCTGGTTCACCGGACGCGACCACGACCGCGCCGGCCTCGGCGACTGGACACCCGACCCCCGCCGGTTCCCCGACGGCCTCGCACCGCTCGCCGACCACGTCCACGGCCTCGGCATGCGGTTCGGGATCTGGGTCGAACCCGAGATGGCCAGCGCCGGCAGCGAACTCCTCCGCAGCCACCCCGACTGGCTGCTCCACCTCTCCGACCGCACCGCCCACCCGCTCCGCCACCAGTTCGTCCTCGACTTCACCCGCCCCGACGTCGCCGCCTGGGCCTACGGCTGGCTCCACGACCTCGTCGAGACCACCGCGGCGGACTACCTGAAATGGGACTTCAACCGGTCCTTCACCGAAGCCGCCACCACCGCCACCGCACCCGCCACCCGCCGCTGCCACATCGACCACGCCCGCGCCGTCCACGCACTGATGGACAGGCTGCGTGCCGCGCACCCCGGCCTGCGCATCGAGTCCTGCGCGGGCGGCGGCGGCCGCGTCGACCTCGCCGGCCTCGCCCGCACCGACCAGGTCTGGCCCTCGGACAACACCGACGCCGTCAGCCGGCTGGCCGTCCAGCACGGATTCACCCACGCCTACCCCGCGCAGATCATGGGCGCCTGGGTCACCGACAGCCCCAACCCGATCACCGGTCGCGAGACGCCCCTGCGGTTCCGCCTGCACACCGCCATGGCGGGCTGCCTCGGCATCGGCGCCGACCTGACCCGGTGGAGCCCCGCCGAACTCGACGAGGCCGCCCGCCACATCACCGCCTACAAGCGGGTGCGGCCCACCATCCACCACGGCGACCACGCCCGCCTCGGCGAGCCGGGCGCCGACGGGAGCCACGCCGTGCAGTACGTCGCCCCGGACCGCAGCCACGCCGTCGCCTTCCAGTGGCGCGTCGGACCCGCCACCACACGCACCGCCCCCGCGCTGCGCCTGCACGGACTCGACCACGACGCCCTCTACCGCGTCACCGACGACACGGACCCCGACGGCCCGCACACCCTGTTCTCGGGCGCGGCGCTGATGGCCCGCGGCATCGACCCGGACCTCCCCGCCGGCCCGTTCAGCAGCAGGATGCTCACCTTCACCCGCGAGCCCCGCCGGCCATGACGGTCATGCCGGACACCCGCGCCCCGGCAGGGGCGAACCCGCCGCCGCGGCAGGCGGCGCTCCGGGCCGGGCACGGCCAGAACGGTCGGCACGGACGCCGTGCAGGAGTACGTCGACGCGATCGCCCCGGAACGCCGCCCGCTCTTCGACCGGGTGAGCGGCCTGATCCTGGAGGCGTTCCCGGAGACGAAACCGACGCTGTCGTACGGAATGCCGACCTACCGCGTCGGCGAGCGCAGGCTCCACGTCGGCGCCCGGCAGCACGGCATCTCGATCTACGGCTGGGGGAAGGACCGCGACGGCGGCTTCACCACCCGGCACCCCGAGCTCGTCAGCGGCCGGGGGACCATCCGGCTGCGGTCGAAGGACGCGGCGGGCATCACCGACGACCAGCTGCGCGGTCTCGTCCGCGCCGCGCTGGAAGCCTGAGCGGCCCCTCGGGAAGGCCCGCCCGGTCACGCGCAGGAGACCGGAACCGGAACCGATTTCCCAAGCTCAGGTGCGGTGCCGTACAGTCGTGTCCACCGACGCGGGGTGGAGCAGCTCGGTAGCTCGCTGGGCTCATAACCCAGAGGTCGCAGGTTCAAATCCTGTCCCCGCTACCACATCCGGAAG
>NZ_JBEYFP010000516.1:0-4293 GCF_040634455.1 Kitasatospora sp. NPDC007106 | reverse complement strand
GCGGACGTGCCGGTGCACCCGGCGGACCCGGTCCACGGCCTCGCGGGCCTCCTCGCCGGTGCCGTAGGTCACCGCGCCGATGAAGGCCGCGGTGCGGTCGAGCCTGCCCCACGGGTCCTCGCGGAAGGCGGAGTGCTGGGAGACCCCGGCCATCGCCAGCGGGTGCAGCGCCTGCAGCAGCAGCGCCCGCAGGCCGCCCAGCAGCATCGCCGGGTCGGCGTGCACCCGCCAGGTGACGGACTCCGGGCCGAACAGGCCCTCGGCGGGTATCCTCGGCCCCTCGGCCGCACGGGTACCGGACATCCGGAACACCTCCCGTCGTCCGGAGCCTGCCCGCCGGTACCGGCCGGCAACCGCAGGGCCGCCGGTGACGGCGGGCCGCCCATCCGCTCCGGGACCGGCTCCGAACCCTTCCCGCGCGCTCCGGCGCGCCGGAACGAGGAGGCGGCGATGGCCGACGAGGACGGTACGGAGTCGGTGTGGGACTACCCGCGTCCGCCGCGGGTGGAACGGGCCGGGCGCCGGGTGACCGTGGAGTTCCACGGCCTGCTGGTGGCCGACACCGGGGACGCGCTGCGGGTGCTGGAGACCAGCCACCCGCCGGTGTTCTACCTGCCGCCGGCGGCGGTGGCGCCCGGGGTGCTGGTGCCGACCCGGCTGCGCAGCTGGTGCGAGTGGAAGGGTGCGGCCGTCTACTGGGACCTCGTCGTCGACGGGGTGCGCAGCGAGAACGCCGCCTGGAGCTACCCCGAGCCCTCGCCCGGCTACGGGGCGATCCGCGACCACCTGGCGTTCTACCCGGCGCGGGTGGACCGCTGCACGGTCGACGGAGAGGTGGTCCTGCCGCAGGAGGGCGGCTTCTACGGGGGCTGGATCACCTCGGCCGTCCGCGGGCCGTTCAAGGGCGGGGCCGGGTCGGGGCACTGGTGAGCGGGGGCGCCGGTGTACGGCGCCCCCGCCCCTGGCCCGAGGCCGGACGGGTCAGTGCTTGAGCGCGTCCTTGGCCTTCTCGCCCGCCTGCTTGGCGTCGGCGGCGGCCTGGTCGATCTTGCCCTTCGCGGTCATGCGCTCGTTGCCGACGGCCTTGCCGGCCGTCTCCGTCGCCTTGCCCTTGGCCTTCTGGGCCATGTTCTCGACCTTGTTCTTGCCGCTCATGACCACTCCCTTCGGGGCCGGCGGGCGTTCCACCGGCGGTCACGGACGGCGTCTGCCCCGTTCCCGCCGTTCCATGCACGGCGTGCTCCGGACCCGCCGTGGTCACTCCGTCGCGCGCAGGAACGCCTCGACGGTGTCCGGCCAGCTCACCTGCCGGTGCTCGTCGCCGGGCCGCACCACCTCGGCGGTGTCGGCGAGGAAGCCGCGCAGTTCGTCGGTGGCGACCTGGACGAGGGCGACGCCGTGCCGGTTGTGGAACTCCAGCTGGGTGAGGCCGCCGTCCACCGGCACCAGCCGGAAGTCGCCGTCCCCGACGGGTCCGGCGAGGCCGGCGGTGAGCAGCTCCCGGGAGACGTACCAGCTGATCGGTTCGCCGCCGGACATCCGTCCGCCGGCCGGCGGGTCGGGGAAGTCCAGCACCACCGCGAACGGGTCGTCGGAGTCGTACCGCAGGACGAGCGGCACGACGCCGGGGACGGGGGCTGGGACGGAGGCTGCACCGGCCTGCGCAATGATCACGGTCGACTCCCTGGGAGGTCCGAAGCGGTCGGCGCCCGTCTGCCCGCGATCGGCCCGGTCATGCGCCCGCGAACGGTGGTGCCGGCGGCCGTCTCACGGGCTCCCGGGCAGCGCCACCTCGGCCCAGACCGCCTTGACTCCCGGGGCCCGCAGCACGCCCCAGGCGGTGCTCAGCCGGCCGACGATGTGCAGGCCGTGCCCGCCGGGGCGGGAGGAGCGGTGCGGGCTGCGCGGCTCGGGCACCCCGTCCCCGGCGTCCAGCACCTCGATCCGCACCGAGCGGTCCGACAGGACGAGCACCAGCTCGCTCGGGCCGCCAGCGTGCAGGCAGGCGTTGGAGACCAGCTCCGACACGATCAGCCGGACGTCCTCGTCCAGCAGCCCGTCGCAGGCCAGGCCCCAGTCCAGGAGCACCTTGGCGGCGAACTCCCGGCCCGTCCGGACCTGTCCGGCGGGCCCGAAGGCGTACCGGCGGCGCTGGCCCAGCACGGGCCCGTCGGCGGTGTGCGAACTGCTGCTCATGTCCTCACCCTGATGGATTTCCGGCACTTCCCTGCGACGCCCCCGGCCGCGGCCCGGCCGCCGGGGCGGCCGGGGACCGGCCTCACCCGGCTGCGCACGCCTCCCCCACCGTCTCGAAGACCCGGAACACCGCGCCGGTGCCGGTCAGCTCGAACAGCCGGCTCAGCTGCGGGCCGGGCTGCGCCAGGACGAGCGAGACCCCCGACTCCTCGGCGTCCAGCCGCAGCCGGAGCAGGAGGTTGAGGCCCGTCGAGTCGCAGAACCCCACCGCGGAGAGGTCGAGGCAGAGCACCCCGGGCGCGGTGGCCGCCAGCAGCCCGCGCAGCGGCTCCTCGACCTCGGCGAGGCCGTCCAGGTCGAGGTCCCCGGTCAGGGAGCAGACCAGCGCCCCGTCCGGACCGGAGGCGGTGCGCAGCGGCGCCCCGGCTCCCTCGGCCCGGCCGGTCGCCGGCCCCGTACCCAGTTCACCGCTGCCCATGTCCTGTGCCCTCCGCCGGCGGCCGTCCGCGGTGCGGCCGCCGTATCGTCACGTCTTCCCTGCCGGTCGGCCCGTCCCGGCCGTCCGCTTCTGGCACCGTACCCGGTGCCGGCCGGGCGGAATCCGGGGGATCCCCCGCTCCGTCGCCGGTCCCCGACGAACGGTCAGATCATCGGGCGGTAGTAGGTGCCGAGGGAGTTCAGGTAGTCGGCGGGCACCTCGTGCTCGCTCACGAACTCCGGCGCGCCCTTGATCTCGTCCTTCGACCGGCCGACCAGGACGGTCCGCTCCTCGTGGTCGATCCGCAGGACGGTGCCCGCCGGCAGCAGCACCTGCCGGCCGAAGATCCACGGGCCGGTGTCCACGACCAGGTAGGCCGCGTCGACCTCGGCGGAGTGCCGGTCGACCTTGCCGATCTTCCCGTCGGTGGCCTGCACCGTGTAGCCGATGATGTCCCGGTCCGCGAGGTCGCCGTTGTCGGGGTGGTGGTTCCACAGCTGTTCGCTCATCGTCTTCTCCTTCGCTCGTCGGTGTCGGTCGGTGTCGGCCTGCCGGAGCCGGTGTTCAGCGCCGGCGCCCGGCGTACACCGGGGAGGCCGCCGCGATCAGCACGGCGGCGACGCCCACCTGCAGCAGGTGCCGCATCCAGTCGATGCCGCCGGTGTGCCGCACGCCCAGGTACGAGGCCAGTGCGTTGCCCAGGACCGCGCCGATCGCGCCGAGCAGCACCGTCAGCCACAGCGGTACGGGCTGACGGCCCGGCAGGACCAGTCTCGCCAGCAGGCCGACCACCAGGCCGGCGACCAGTGCCCAGAGGATCGTCATCGCCGAACCTCTCCCTTCGTCCGTCTCTCGCGTCCCCGGCCGCCGCCCCCTGCTGGGGCCGGTCCGTCCGGCGACGGGGGTCGTCTGCCCCCTTCCGGCGGCTCCATTCCCCCCGGATTCGCCGTACCGGGGGCGGCTCAGTTCCGGCGGGGCGGCCCGGCGGTGGCCGGGCGGCCGCGGCGCCGGGCCCGGGCCGACAGGACGCGGCGCTCGTCCTCGGTCAGCCCGCCCCAGATGCCGTACCGCTCGTCGGCGGCCAGCGCGTACTCCAGGCACTGGCCGCGCACCGGGCAGCGGGTGCAGACCCGCTTGGCCGCGTCCTCCCGCTCCTGGCCGCGCTCGCCGCGCTCGCCGGCCGGGTGGAAGAACAGTGCGGCGTCCTTGCCCCGGCAGGCCGCTCGGCGCTGCCAGGCCCAGCTTCCGGTGTACCGCCGTCCGCGGCGGTCCTCGGTGTCCATCGGTGGTCCTCCCCGGGGCGCGTCACGGCCCCTCGTAGTAGCGGCGTTCCTCGACGACCTCGTCGACGGGGCGGCCGAGCGGCCGGCGCCGGCGCAGCGCGCTCGCGTACACGACGACGCCGAGCAGGCCGGCCGCCATCAGCACCCAGCCGACGGTGTCGAGGTCGACACCCGAGAGGTGCCAGTCCACCGCGAAGGCGAGAATCGCCCCGATCGCGAACAGGATGATGCATCCGCCGATGCCCATGGGTTCTCCTCCGTCGTCGCTGCCGCGGTCCGCCGGGGCGGCGGGCCGGGGCGCGTCTACCCCCGCTCGCCGCCGTCACCCGGGGCCGG
>NZ_JBEYFP010000515.1:0-4296 GCF_040634455.1 Kitasatospora sp. NPDC007106 | reverse complement strand
GGGCGCCGTTGCCCACCCCCGTGGGGCAGCGGCGCGCCGGAGCGTGTGGGCCGGGGATGCGGCCGGGCGGCCGCGCTCGGCGGGCCGGTGCGGTCGATCCTGCTCAATGCGTGACCGACTGTCAACTATCGTGGATCGCACCCGGAGGGACTCCCGGATTCCGGCACGGCTCGCGCACCGGAACAGCACTTCTTCCTCAACGATCGTGCAGGATGGGCCGGTCGGGGGATTCTGGCGTAGCGTCAGATCGTTCTATGATCCGCGCATGTCCACCGAATCTGCGCGACCGGAGGGCTCCGCCGGGCCGTCCGGTGAGGGGGCCGGGCCCGACACGGGCTCCCCCGACTTCGCGGCCCGCTTCCGGCGCCTGATCAAGGTGATCTACCCGAAGGACCTCGGCCGCCCCTGGCGGGACACCGAGATCGCCCTCGGCACCGGCCTCAGCGGGACGTACATCGGGAACCTGCGCAAGGGCACCCAGAAGCCGAGCCTGGAGAACGCGGTGAAGATCGCCAAGTTCTTCGGCGTGCCCCTGGACTACTTCAGCGACTCCGCGACCGCGCAGGCCGTCGAGCGCGACCTGCAGCGGATCGAGGCGCTCCGCGACGCCCGGGTGGAGCGGATCGCGATGCGGGCGGCCGGCCTTCCGCCGGAGATGCAGGACGCCGCCCTCACGGTCGTGGAACAGTTGCGCAGGGCGGTCGGACTGCCCGACGACGGTGGCCCGGCGGAGTGACGTGACCGGGCAGCAGGAGACGCCGCTGGGCCACTGGCGGCTTCCCGAAGGGGAGCACGTGCGAGGTGTGGGACGTACCCGCCGCCGGATGCGGGCCGTGGCCAGGCAGCTGGGGCTGCCTCCGCTGAGCACGGTGGAGGAGCTGTGCACGGCGGTCGCCGAACGGACGGGCCGTCCCGTCCGGCTGGCACCGCGCCGGATGCGGGTGGGGGAGCCCTCCGGCTTCGTCGAGCGGCTGCCCGGCGAGGACGTCGTCCACTTCGAGCAGGAGACCTCGGGCCTGCACCAGGCCCACATCGTCTGCCACGAGCTCGCCCACCTGCTCTGCGGGCACCTGCCGGAGGCCGCCCCGCCGGACGCGGAGACCGCCGCGGTGGAGCTGCCCACCATCGACCCGGACGTCCTGCGCATGGTCCTCGGCCGCTCGCACTACGACGACGCGGCGGAGGAGGAGGCGGAGGTGCTCGGCGCGGAGCTGCTGCGGATCCTGGTGCTCGCGCCGGGCGCCGGGACGACCTCGCAGCTGGCGCCCGCCCTGGAGCACCGCAAGGGCCAGCATGTCTGAGCAGTTCGCGGCCCCGGCGGTGTCCGAGGCGCCGTTCAACGCCGTCTACCTGGCGATCGGCGCGGCGGCCTGGGCGGTCGCCGCCCTCAAGTTCAGGGCCTGGCGGCGCGACCCCTCGCCCGGCCTGCTGGTGGTGGCGCTGGCGATCGCCTCGCCGGCGAGCTCCTTCCTGATGGCCTCGCCCGTCCTCTACCGGGCGATCGACCGGCTCGCGCACACCGGCAACCTGGCCACCCTGCTGGTGTACCTGGGCATCACCGGCTTCTCCGCGGCCGCCGTGGTGCTGGCGCTGATCTGGACCCCGCCGGGGGACCGGGACGGCGACCGGATCTGGGACGTCTCCTCGTCCGGCACCCGGCGGCGGATCCGGGCCCGGCTGACGCTGTTCGCCGTGCTGGCCGCACTGATGGCGGTGCTGTTCGCCGCCGGCCGGGCGGGTGCGCCGGAGACGCCGCTCACCTTCGACACCACCTTCGCGACGGTGCCCGCGATCGCCTGCTTCCTGGTGCTGTACCAGGGCGCCTTCGCCTTCGCGCTGATCGACATCGCCCGGGTCTGCCGCGGCCACGCCGCCCGGCTGCCGGCCGGTTGGCTGCGCGGCGGCATCCGGCTGATCGCCCTCGGCTCGGCCACCGCCTGCCTCTACGTGCTCTGCAAGATCGTCGCGATCGGGGCGGCCGCCGCCGGGATCGGCGGCGCCGAGTGGCTGAGCACCGCCGCCGGGCCGGCCTTCGCCGCCGTCGGCGCCCTGCTGATCACCGCGGGCTTCGCCGGCCCGGCGGGCGCCAACTGGGCCCGGCGCCGACGCGACTACCGGGCGCTGCGCCCGCTCTGGGACCTCGTCTACCGCGCCGACCGGCGGCTCGCCCTGGAGGCGCCGCCCGCCCGCTGGACGGAGCGCCTGGCCCTGCGCGACCTGGAGTGGCGCACCACCCGGCGCGGCCTGGAGATCCGGGACGGCCAGCTCACCCTGCGGCCCTGGGTGGACCCGGCCGTGGTCGCCGGCAGCGCCCGGATCGCCGAGCGGGCCGGGCTGGACGACCCCGAGCGGGCCGCCCTCGTGGTCGCCGCCGCACTGCGCTCCGCCGTCGCCGCACTGGACGCCGGACGGCCGCCGCGGCCCCGCGAGGAGCAGGCCGTGCTGCCCGGACTCGACGCGGACCCGGCGGAGGAACGGGCGCACCTCGTCCGGGTGTCCCGCGGCCTCGACGGCCCGCTGATCGCCGAGGCGCTCGCCGCCGCGGGCCCGGCATGAGCGGCGCACGGCCGCCCGGCGGTGCCCGCGACCCGTACGCGCGGCTGGTGCTGGAGGTGATGCCGGAGGAGTCCCGGGTCGGGCTGACCCTGGGCTTCGTCCGGACCTTCGGGATTCCGGAGATCGCCGCCGTGCTGCACGCCACCGGGCAGGTGACCGGGCAGCCGAAGACCCGGGCCAAGGCGACCGGGGCGGCGATGTTCACACTGATCGGGCACGGCCCGGGCAGCGCCGAGGGCCACCGGGTGGTGGAGGGGCTGCGCCGGGTCCACGACCGGCCCGGCATCACGCCCGAGCTGATGCACTACGTGCTGGCCTGCTTCACCGTCTGCCCGCTGAGGTTCATGGACGAGCACGGCCCGCGGCGGCCGGCTCCCTCGGAACGGGACGCCGCCTACGCCTTCCACCTGGAGCTCGCCGGGGCGCTCGGCCTGCCCGTGCCGCCCGGCGACGGCCTCGCGGGCACCGAGGCCTGGATGCGCGAGGTCGAGCGCCGCCGCTTCGCGCCCTCCCCGCAGGCCGGGGAGCTGTGGGCCTCCGCCCGCGGTCTGCTCGCCTCCCGGCTGCCCGGGCCGCTGGCCCCGCTCGCCCCCGTCCTGGCCGCCGCCCTGTTGGACGAGCCCCTGCGGACCGCGCTCGGCGCACCCCGGCCGCCCGCCCTCGTCCGCACCGCGGTCGACGCCGCCCTGCGTCTGCGCGCCGGACGGGCCCGCCGGGCGGCCTGACCCGGGACGGCACCGCCCGACCGCGAGAACCGGGCGGGACCGGCAGGCACCGGACGGCCACCGCCCGCGGCGGCCGGGCCGGGCGCACACTGGAGGTGCACGCCGGGCGCTCCGGCGCGGTGGAGGGGACCGGCCGCAGCACCGCGGCCGGCGGTCCGCCGCCCGTCCCCGGCCCGGAGGTGCCCGTGTCCTCAGCCCCGGCAGCCCCCCGGCGCGGTCCGTCGGCCGTGCTGCGCAGGTGGGCGGTCGGGCTCGGCCGGGGCCGCGGCCGACCGCCCGCCGAGCCCGGTGACCGCCCGCCGGACCGCGAGGCGCAGGCCGCCGCCCTGCTGGCGGTGCTGGACGCGGCGGTGGCCGAGCAGGCCGCGGCGGACCGCGCCCTCGCCGTGTGCGGGGAGCCGGGACCGGTGGCGCCGGAGCTGGCGGAGCTGCTGTCGAGGCAGGCCGTCCGGTACGGGAGGCTGACGGGCTGGCTGCGGGCGCTGCCGGCGGACGGCGACCTGGCGGGCGTCCGCGACCTGGCGATCCGGCTGGTGGCGTACCACCAGTGGATGCTGCACCAGTCGGCCAACCTGGCGTTCGCTGGCCACCACCGCCCGCGCAGCGAGGCCGCCCGGGAGCGGATCAACGGCCTGGGTGCCCCCGCGGACCGGCTGCGCGAGCTGCGCGACCGCCTGCAGGCCGATGTCCCGGAGTGACCCGGCGTCAGCCGACGGTGTGACAGGAACCCCGCCGGCCGGGCGCGGCGGGGTCGGTGGCAGCCAGTAGGCTCCGCAGGAACGGCCGCGTGCAGACCGCCGCGGCCCGGGGGGCGGTCGGCCGGCGTGACCGGCGGGCCGCACGCGAGTCATCCAGGGGGAAGTCCGTCATGCGCATCCGTCCCGCGGCCGTTGCCGCTCTGCTCGTCGCGACCGCGTTCG
This sequence comes from Kitasatospora sp. NPDC007106, assembly GCF_040634455.1. Lineage (NCBI taxonomy): Bacteria > Bacillati > Actinomycetota > Actinomycetes > Kitasatosporales > Streptomycetaceae > Kitasatospora > Kitasatospora sp. NPDC007106. Next base: position 95 of record NZ_JBEYFP010000515.1, on the reverse strand, counting down.
GCGCCGCCGCCTGCGGCCCGGAGGACTCCACCGGCGGCGGCGCGGTCGCCGCACCGGGCAAGGCGTCCGCCGCGCCCTCCGCCGCGGCGGACGGG
>NZ_JBEYFP010000514.1:0-4301 GCF_040634455.1 Kitasatospora sp. NPDC007106 | reverse complement strand
CCCCCACCGGCCCGGTGGGGGGTTCGCCGCCCGGTGGGCGGCCGTCCGGTGCCCGGTCCGCGGCGGCGGCGATGAGCCATCATGGGTCCTCGACCACGACGATGGTGCCACCCGGCCGCCGGCCCGGGCACCGGAGGGGGGTGCAGCCCGATGGGACTGGCCGGCCGAGCCCGTATGCCGATCGACGGCCGTGCCGTCGCCCGCAGCCGTCGCCGCCGGACGCTGGCGGCGGAACTCTTCCGCGGCAGCTTCTCGGCGGAGGAGGAGATCGGCCGGGGGCTGCTGCGGGAGCTGCCGCCCGAGGCGCGGTACGTCTCGTTCAACAGCCACCACGGGAGGGCCACCGGCGCCGATCTGCTCTGGTGGTGGGTGGAACCGGACGGGCGGGGGTTCGGCTGTCTGATCCAGTCGCGGACTCTCACCCTCCACGCGGGTGTCTGGCGGATCGGCTCGGACCGCCGGGCGGACGCCGACTCGCAGCTGACCCGATTGCTGTACACCGCAGAGCACTTCGACGTGCCCGCCGCGCTGCTGCTCCACCCCGGGCGCGACGAGGCCGCGGACGCCGACGCCGACGAGGGCGCCGACAAGGGCGCCACGGCCGATCCCGTCGCGGACGACCGCCGGCCCTGCACGGAGGCCGCCGCCCTGCTGCCCGCCTTCGCCGTCCGCGCCGACCTCCGGCTCCGGGCGGCCGAGGCCGAGACCGCAGGTCTCCGGTTCGGCGGCCTCGACGGGCCCGGGTTGCTGGAGTCGGCCGTGCCCTTCGCCCCGCTCCTCGCCCCCGGCGCCGAGCCGCGTCCACCCGTGGCGACGGATGCGGACCTCGCCCGGCAGGGTGTGCACCGCCGGCTGCGCCCGCTGCTGACCGAACCTCAGTCCGGCGCGGGCGCGGTGGCCCGGAGCTTTCTCGACGCCTTGAGCCACCACCGTCCGTGTGCGGCCAGGGCCGCCGACGGCACCGTGCTCGACTCCCCCGGGCGGCTGCCGCAGTTCGACCGCGGCGCCCTCCTCCGCCATGTCACCGCCGGTCTGCGGCCCGCGGTGCCCGGCTACGTCGACCGGGCGCTCGCCGGGCACGGCCCGGCACGGCTGGCCCGGTACGTCGCGGGCCTGGTCGTCGTCCCGTTGTGAGGTCCGGTCCGGCCCCGGCTGCGGCACGCCGCACGACCGGGTGTCACCGGCCGGGCCGGGGCCGGGCGGTCGCCGGGCGTTTCCGGGCGTGACCCCTGCGCCCCTCGACAGGTTCTCGATCGGCCACCTGCCGACGGGATGGGCTACCCGTCGACGGCGTCCGTCACGCGCTGCCAGCTGTCCAGGTCCGCGATCCGTGCCTCCAGAGCGGGGCGCATGCCCGTCGCGCTGGAGGCGCCGAGCGCCAGGCGCAGCGGCGGGTTGGGGCTGTCGACCGCGGTCCGGATGCCTGCGGCGATCCGCACCGCGTCGGAGAACGCGGACGCCGGCAGCTCGCCGATGCCCTTCTGGACCTCGCGGACGGTCGGGTCGTAGTCGGCCAGGCCGGCTGCGACGTCGAGGTTGGCGAGGAAGGGGGTCGCGGTCAGGCCGGGCTGGATCAGCGTGACCTTGATGCCGAGCGGTGCGACCTCGGCCGCGAGCGCGTCCGACAACCCCTCGACCGCGTGCTTGGTGGCGGCGAGCAGACCCACGCCGGGGTGGGCGGACTGCCCGTAGACCGAGGAGCCCTGGAGGACGTGCCCGGACCGCTGGGCCCGGAGCACCGGCAGCGTCGCGCGGAGCACGTTGAGCACACCGAAGACATTGGTGTCGAACACGGCGCGGACCTGGGTGTCGGAGGCCTCCTCGACGGCTCCGAACAGTCCGTATCCCGCGTTGTTGGCCACGACGTCGATGCGGCCGAACCGCGCGAGCGTGCTGTCCACGGCGTCCCGGACGGCTCGCTCGTCACGTACGTCCGCCCGGAGGAGGAGCAGGCGCTCACCGTGCGCCTGCGCCAGTTCGTCCAGGGGGGAGGTGTCGCGGGCGAGGGCCGAGACGGTTTCGCCGTTCTGCAGTGCCTGGAGCGTCAGTTCACGGCCGATGCCGGACGTCGCGCCGGTGATCAGCCAGGTGCGGAGGTGGGCCTGGGGGTTGGATGTCCTGTTCATGTTGCGACCGTAAGGCGTTAGCTCGCAACGAGTCAACCTCGATCGACCGGCAGGTTGCCCACTAGACGAATTAGCCCCGATCACGCTGGTGTAGTCTGGGGGCATGACCACTGCGGCAGCCGGATCCCCCGCACCGAACCCGCGCACCCTCACGCCGACGGTGGAGACCGTGCTCGCGTTCGTGAACACGCGCGCGGACGGATCGGGCCGCCGGGAGCTGTTCGCGGACGGGGACTCGTTCGCGGCGTGGCTGTCGGAGCGCCAGGAGTACGGCGGCGAAACCGTGGTGACCGACGCCGACGCCGCGGTCGCGCGCGAGCTGCGTGATGCCCTGGTGACCGTGCTCCTCGCACACTCGGGCGACGAGGACAGTCAGGGTGAGCAACTGCTGCATGCCGAACGGCACCTACGACGCGCGGGCCCGCTCTACCCGCTGGCGACGGTGGTCACGGCCGACGGTGCCGAGCTCGCCTCACCGCAGACGGGGGTACCGCGCGTGTTCGGAACCGTACTGGCAGCGGTGACGACGCTGGCGCAGAGCAGCGACTGGGGGCGCATCAAGGCGTGCCGGAACCCCCCGTGCCACTTCGGCTTCCTCGACCGCACCCGCAACGGGGGCGGGCTCTACTGCAGTACCGGCTGCGGCTCTCAGGTGTCCATGCGCAAACACCGTCGGCGACAGCGGAACGGTGGCGCTGCGCCCTCCGAGGCGTGAGACCGCCCCTCCGGCGAGGAAGGGCGGCGATCGGCACGACGCGGCTCCCGAGCGCGGCTCCCCCAGCACCCGGGCCGGGAAGACCGTTCATCGAATCGCCGTCGAACTGATGGGCGCACAACCGGGGATGCGTTCGACTCAATCGTCGACGAATCGCCCGAGTTCCCCGGTGGCGCGAGCGAGAGCCCGACTTGACGTTCAGTCAGATTCGTTCATGATGCAACCAATACGAAAAAGTGATCCCTGCGCAGATCTTCCACCTGCTTAACCTGATCGACGGCCCGGCCTGATCGTCCGTCAGGTCGCCCGCTGATCCGAGGTGGAGAAACCAGTGCTGAAAAGCCCGCGTCCGCCCCATCCGATCCGTCCGCTGCGAGCCGTCACGGCCGCCGCTCTCACCTCGGCCCTCCTCCTGTTCGGCCTGGGAGCCACCGCTCCCGGTGCCGCCGGAGCGGCCGAGAACGACACCGCCACCGCGTCCGCGCTGGTGAAGAGCGCCCAGAACGTCACCCACCCCGGTGCGGCCGCCGCCGACCACGGGGACACCGTCAACTGGACCGTCCGGTACGACAACGCCGCGACGGCCGCCGCCTCCGCGGCCACCGTCACCGACCCGATCGCCGGGGCGGGCACGGCCCAGACGTACGTCCCCGGCTCCTTGCACGCCCCGCCCGGCTGGACGCCGTCGTGGTCCACCGACGGCAACGGCTTCACCACGACCGATCCCGGCACGGCGACCACAGCCGTCCGCGCCGAGAACGGGACGGTCCGGGGCACCGGGACGAGCCTCGCCGCACCGCTGCTGGCGCCCGTCCGGCCGACACCGCAGTCCACCGGCGGCGACGGGTTCACGCCGATCCTGCACCGGACGGCGGCCGGCGAGGTCCGGTCGTGGAACATCTACCACCACGCCGCCCGCACCGCCCCGCAGGCGGTCTGCAGCAGCCTGTCCACCGGACAGCCCTGCACCGGCGGCCCCTGGCCGCGTCCGCTGAACACCACGGCCGGACCGCTCGGCAGCGGCGCCACCGGCGACATCGGCAGCCCGCTGACCCCGCAGTACGTCCTCGACCCGCAGCACCCGGGCCAGGTGCTCTACCTCGCCGTCACCGCCACCGCGGTCGGCGTCGGCTGCCTCGACCTCGACGCTCAGGCCAACTGCGGCTTCGTCGCCCTGGAGAGCACCGGCGGTACGCCCAGCCGCGCCAACAGCCTGGCCGGCCTGGTCCGGGCCGGCGACAGCGTCTACGGCGTCTCGACCACCGGCGAGGTGCTGTGCCTCTCGCTGGCCGACCGCACCCCGTGCGCCGGGCAGCCCTACGCGCCGGTCGTCGCCGCCAACCACGACCTGCCGAGCACCCCGGGCGCCCTCTACCTCGGCGCGCTGACGGTGGTGGGCGACAAGGTCTTCGCCTCGTCCTCGCCGCAGGGCAGCGGCTCCACCGTCTCCGGCCCGCCCG
>NZ_JBEYFP010000513.1:0-4302 GCF_040634455.1 Kitasatospora sp. NPDC007106 | reverse complement strand
GTCCGCGCACCTGCCCGCTGGATCCGGGGTGCCGTCGGGCACGGGGGCCGGCGGCGGGAAGTCGGGGCCGGCGGCGGCCGGCACGGTGCCGTGCACCGCGATCGTCACCCGCCGGCCCCACCTGCCGCGACCAGTGGGACGCCGGCGACGGCACCCACCAATGCACCCCCTGCCGGGGAGCCACCCGGGCCAGGAACGACGTCGAAGCGGACCGGGCCGGAGCCGAGGCGCTCCGCCGGGCTGAAGCCCGTGACCGGTGCGTCACCCGCACCACCGGCTTGATCGAGACCAGCCTGCCCGACCACGATCCCCAAGCCGTCGAATGCCGGTCCTGCCACAAGAAACGCGAGTTCGCCGGCCGGGAACCGCTGCGCCGTGCGGTGCTGCGGAAAAGCCTTGCGAGCTTGTTGCCGGCGTCCTGACCGGGCACACGGTCCGCGGGAAGGACGTCCGATGCCAACTCCCGCAGCAACCCCGGCCACCACCCGCGAACGGCCCGTACTCCACGTCGGCATCGCCGACCGCAAGGGGCGGTGTCGGCAAAGCGGTACCGCCCCTTGCGGCCTCGGCCCAGCGCGGAAGGAACTGCGGGCCGGCCCCCGGCGCAGCAGGGCGCGTGGCCGGGCCGCCTACCGCGGCGCCCCGATTTCCGGAAGCCGATCCTCTCGTCGGTGGGGCGGCTGTGGCGGTCCGTCACGTCTTTTCCGCGGCGGGGGTGTGAGCCAGGCGGCGCACTCCGGGCGGAGGTAGGCGCGGGTGCGTCGGGTCCGCCGCGCCGCTGCGCGGAGTCCGGTGCGGATCGCGTCCTTCATCGCCCGTCTCGCGGTCCTCGCGTCTTTGCCGAGCGCGCTGCGCCCAGGGCCCGCCCCCGGGTGCTGTGCCTCCGCACGCACCCGGGAGTCGGTCACATCGCTGCCAGGAGGATGGCCGTGTAGTGCGCGGAGAAGGCGGCGACGGTGAGGGCGTGGAAGACCTCGTGGAAGCCGAACCAGGACGGTGAAGGGTCGGGGCGTCTGAGCCCGTAGACGACGGCGCCTGCGGTGTAGAGGAGGCCACCGGTGATGACGAGGACGACGACCGCGGTGCCGCCGGTGCGCGCGAAATCGGGCAGGTAGAAGACAGCTACCCAGCCCAGGGCGACGTAGCAGGGGGTGTACAGCCACCGGGGTGCCCCGATCCACAGCGTTCGGAAGGCGATGCCGGCCAGGGCGCCCGCCCACACCGCGGTCAGCAGCACCACCTGCTGGCGCGCGGGCAGCAGCAGCACCGCCAGCGGGGTGTGGGTGCCGGCGATGATCAGGAAGATGTTCGCGTGGTCCAGCCGCCGCAGGACCGCCTCCCCGCGCGGACCCCATGTTCTTCGGTGGTAGACGGCGCTGGTGGCGAACAGCAGGCAGGCCGAGAGTGCGTACACCGAGCAGGCTGCCGCTGCGGGAGCCCGGCGTGGGAGGGCGATCAGGACGGTGCCTGCGGCCAGCGAGAGGGGGAACGCGCCGGCATGCAGCCAGCCGCGCATTCTCGGCCTCGGTGCAGCCGCCGCGGGCTCCACGCCGCCGTCCAGGTTGCGGGCTGCCCGTCTTTCAGGTGCGTCGACCGCGGCGGTACAGAAGGTGCCGGAGCGAGGCTCGGGATCCCGTCCGTGTGCCGGTGGCTGGGCGTCTTCGCCGATCACGCGCTCATTCTAGGAAACCGGCGGAAGAATGCGGCCGACGCCGCCCCGAGACGACTCGCGTCGTGCTGGACGACATCGCCCACGGCCCGCTCCCCGAACTCGGCTTCGAGGCCGATCGGCACCAGCACCGACCGCCTCGTGCAGCAGATCGCGCAGACGACCAGCGGTTCCCGTAAGCATCCCCGAATGGTTCGGAAGGGTCCGGGCCCGGGGGAGTTGCGACCGGGCCTCGTTCCGGTCCGGCTCGCGGGGCGCGCGTTCCCCGTGCCGGGCGCCTATGAGGTCACAGGCGCCCGACCGGCGCGTGCATGCGACACCGCTCGCAAGGCCGACGATTCCGCAGAAGGACAGCCGAAGCGTCACTCAGAGCACGGGTCAGACCCCCGAGCGGTGCCACCTACATCCTCACAGTCAGAGCAGGAGGGTGCCTTCGGGGTGTGGAGGTCGTCGATGGTGATGTCGACGCGTGTGACGGCGAGTCCCAGGGTGTGTTGTGCGTTGTGCAGGACGGCTCGGCGGACCTGGTCGGCCTGGGGGAGCAGGGGGCGGGACGGGTCGGCCGTGAGGGTCATGGTCGCGTGGATGGTTCTGCCGTCGGCGACGGGTGTGAGGCGGCAGCTGCCGGCCCTGGCGGTGCCGGCGTCGTCGGCGGCGCGGCGCAGTGCTTTGGCGGCGGTGGTCTCGTCGATGCGACATCTCAGGGCGGGGTCGCCGCGGGGGAGTCGTCGTCCCCGTCGGTGTTCGGCCCGTACCGCGCGCATGACCCGATCTGCGAGGGCCGTGCTCCGGCTGTCGGGTCCCTGGGCTCGGAGGGCCTCGGTGGCCTGACGCAGGAGGCGCTGCTTGTCGGCGTCGGCGGGGTCGTCGGGACTGTCCGGGGTCCGGCCGGTGCCGGGCCGGGGCCGGGTCGGGTCGGTTGTGTGGGCCGGGCGGTGTTCTAGCGCCATGGGTCCATCGCCTCCGCGAGGGACCGGCGTGCGCGGAACAGTCTGCCGCGCACCGTCTGTTCGCTGACGCCGAGGGTTCGTGCGATCTCGCCGTAGTGCATGCCGTGCAGTTCGCGCAGGATCCAGCAGGTCCGCTGGCCGGGGTCGAGGTCGGCCAGTGCGCGGGCGAGTGCGCGTGCTGCGGCGCGGGTCTCGGCGATCTGCTCCGGCGCTCCGTGGGCTTGGAGGACGGGGGGTTCGGGCCGGATGTCGAGGGGGACGGCAGGCACGGGACGGCTGCGCAGGAGACTGAGGCAGCGGTTGGTGACGATGCGGTAGAGCCAGGTGCGGAACGCGGCGTCGCCCCGGAATTCCGGCAGTCGTCTCCACGCGCTGAGGAGGGACTCCTGGACCATGTCCTCGGCGTCCTGCCGGTTGCCGGTCAGGTGGTGGGCGAGGGCGAGGAGGACGGCGCTGTGGCGGCCGACCAGGACGGCGAAGGCGTCGTCGTCGCCTTCCGCCGCTCGGACCGCGAGAAGCCGGTCGCCGGCCGGGCCGGTGCGGTCCGGGCGGACCGCGGTGGACGGGGACGGCAGGCTCCACGGCGCGGCCGGGCGGTCGCGTCGGGTGCGGGGCCGGAGCGGCGGAGGCCGCTCGCGGAGGCCGGCGGTGGTGTGGGTCTGCGCTGTGCTCATCGTGGCGTCCGGTTGCCGGTGCTGTATGCCCCTCCTCCTCGCGCCTGTCCGCAATCGGGACGGTTATGCCGAGGGCGTGAGGATTTCGCGCCGGCGGCGTCCAACAGTTCAGCGGGCCCGGGACCGGGTTCGCACCGGGGCGAGGTCAAGGAGGCCTGCCATGACGGACACGTCCAGCAGTTTCCCGCAGGGCGACGGACGCCCGGAGGGCGGCCTGCAAGGTCCCACCGGCGCCGACCGGGTGCCCGAGGAGCGGGGCAGGACGACCATCGCGGACAGCGTCGTGGAGAAGATCGTGGGCACCGCCGCACGGGACGTTCCCGGTATCCACGCCCTGGGAGCCGGGATGTCCCGCACCATGGGCGCGGTGCGCGAGCGCGTTCCCGGCGGCGGACGGGCGAGCGTCAGGGGCGGCGTGAAGGTCGAGGTGGGCGAGCGCCAGGCCGCCGTCGACCTCGTCGTCGTCGTGGAGTACGGCGTCCCCATCACCGACCTGGCGGGCGACGTGCGCGTCAGCGTCATCGCGGCGGTGGAGCGCCTGACCGGCCTGGAGGTCGTGGAGGTGAACATCGCCGTCGACGACGTCCACCTCCCCGACGAGGAGGACGACACCGAGAGCCGCGTCGCCTGACCTGCAGCCGCCCGGCCCCGCACCGTCGCTGCAGGGACGCTGCAGCGTGACCGGGGGCCCGGGCGACACCGAAGAAGGAGCATGTGAGATGAGCACAGCCGCACTCGGTCTGCTCGCGGGGATGGCGCTGGGATTCGCCGGGTACTTCGGCGGCTTCTGGGCCTTCCTCCTGGTCCTGGTCCTCGGGGTGGTCGGCCTCGTCGTCGGGCGCCTCCTGGAGGGCGACGTCGACGTCAGGGACTGGCGCCGACCCCGGTCCGAGGACCGGCGCCGATGACCCGGCAAGCCGTCGCGGCGCGCGAGCGCGGCGCCACCGTCATCCCGGACCGCGTGGTGGCCAGGATCGCCGCGCGGGCCGGCCGGGAGGCCCTCGCCGCA
>NZ_JBEYFP010000512.1:0-4307 GCF_040634455.1 Kitasatospora sp. NPDC007106 | reverse complement strand
TGTGCTCTTCCGATCTGCACCGCGCTCGGCGCCACCCCGGCCGCCCCGCCGCCCGCGGCCGCCCCGCCGCCCACCCTCAGCGTGATCATCTGCACCCGCGACCGCACCGAACTGCTGCCGCGCTGCCTTGACGCGCTGCTGCGGGCCGCACCCGCCGACGCCGAGCTGCTGCTGGTCGACAACGCGCCCACCGACCTGACCACCCACGACCTGGTCCGCGACCGCTACGGCGACCGGATCCGTTACCTGCGCGAACCGGTACCCGGGCTGGCGCGGGCCCGCAACACCGGCGTGGCCGCCGCCACCGGAGAGGTGTGCGCCTTCACCGACGACGACGCCCTGCCCGACCCCGGCTGGCTGCACGCCATGCTGGCGACCTTCCGCAGCGACCCCAGGATCGGCTGCGTCACCGGCCTGGTGCTGCCCGCCGAGCTGGACACCCCGTCCCAGGCGGCCTTCGAGCGCCACTGCGGCTTCTCCCGCGGCTTCGCCCCGCGCACCTGGTCGCTCGCCGACCAGGGCGGCGACCCGCCCGTCCCCTACACGGTCAGCCGCTTCGGCACCGGCGCCAACATGGCCTTCCGGACGGAGGCCCTGCGGGCCATCGGCGGCTTCGACCGGGCCACCGGCGCCGGCACCCCGACCCGCGGCGGCGAGGACCTGCTCGCCTTCCTGCGGGTGCTCACCACCGGACGCCTGGTCGCCTACGCGCCCGACGCACTGGTCTGGCACCGCCACCGCCGCACCCCGGCCGCGCTGCGCTCCCAGGTGTACGGCTTCGGCGTCGGCTACGGCGCCTACCTGGCCGCCGCCGTCGTCCAGCGCCCCGCGCTGCTCGCCGACCTCCTCCGCGGCCTGCCCAAGGCCCTGCCGATGGCCCCCGGCCGCCGCCGCACCAGCGCCTCGTCCCCGCGCGAACTCGTCCGACTGCACCGCCGCGGGCTGCTGGTCGGGCCGCTCAGCTACCTCTACAGCCGCGGGCGCCAGCGCACCCTGCCCGCCGGGATCCGGCCGTGATCACCGACTTCGTCTCCCGCCGCACCACGGCCGCCCGCCCGTGCTCGTGCCCGCTGCCGCTGCCCTGCGAGTGCTCGTACGCCGCGCTGCTGCGCGCCCGCGTCCGGGCCGTCACCCGCCGGACGGCCGGCGAGCCGCTGCTGCGCAACGGGCACATCCTGGCCGCCAGCGCAGTGCTCTCGGCAGCGCTGGGCTCGCTGTTCTGGATCTTCGCGACCCGCTGGTACAGCGCGGAGACCGTCGGCACCAGCTACGCGGCGCTGTCGGTGGCCGCCCTGATGTCCGGCGTCGGCCGGTTCAACCTCGGCGACGTCCTCGTCCGGTTCGTCCCCCGGGCCGGCCGGCACACCCGGCGGCTGGTACTGCGCTGCTACGCCATCAGCGGCGGGCTCAGCGCCCTCGCCGCCTGCGGCTTCCTGCTGCTGATCCCGGTCGTCGCCCCCAGCCTGGACTTCCTGCGCTCGCCGCTGCTCGCCGTCGCCTTCGTCGTCGCCACCGCCGGCTACTCGATCTTCGACCTGCAGGACGGCGCGCTCACCGGACTGCGCCGCACCGGCTGGGTGCTCGGCGAGAACATGCTCTTCGCCGCCGCCAAGGCCGCCGCCCTCGCCGTCTGCGCGGCCCTCGCCGTCGGCACCGGCATCCTCACCTCCTGGGCCGTCGCCCTGCTGCTGTCGATCGTCGTCACCAACTCCGTGCTGTTCCGCCGGGCCATCCCCGCGCACCAGCGCGCCGACCGGACCGGCGCACCCATGCCGCGCCGACTGATGCGCTACGCCACCGCCGACTACCTCGGCAAGCTCGCCAGCATCACCACCTACGCCGTGCTGCCGCTGATCGTGCTCGCCCAGCTCGGCGCCGCCCAGAACGCCTACTACTCGCTCGCCTGGATCATCGCCGACACCTTCGACATCGCGGTCTTCAGCATGGGCGCCTCCCTCGTCGTCGAGGGCGCCCACCGGCCCGACCGGCTGCCCGAGCTCGCCCGGCGGATGCTCCGCCACGCCGGCCTGCTGGTCGCCGCCGCCACCGCCGTCGTGGTCGCCGCCGCACCCTGGATCCTCGGCCTCTTCGGCCCCGACTACGCCGCGCACGGCACCCCGGTGCTCCGGCTGATGGCGATCGCCTCGCTGCCGACCGTCCTGATCACCGTCGCCATCGACGTCGCCCGGGTCCGCCGCAACCTGCGGCGACTGATCGGCCTCCAGGTCGCCCACTGCGTCCTGGTCATCGGCCTCACCGCCGTGCTGCTCCCGGTGTACGGACTCACCGGGGTCGGCCTCGCCTGGCTGCTCGCCTGCTGCGCCGTCGCCGTGCCGTTGCTGCTGACAATGCCACGCTGGATGAAGGCGCCCGAAAGGAGGACGGCATGACCACCGCCCCGCCCGACGCGCGGACCACCCTGTCCGTCGTCATCTGCGCCTACACCCTGGACCGCTGGGACGACCTGTGCGCCGCCGTGGACTCCGTCCGCGGTCAGCGCCGGCCGCCCGAGGAACTCGTCCTGGTCGTCGACCACTGCCCCGAGCTCGCCCGCCGGGCCGGGCACCGTTGGCCGGACGTCCGGGTCCTCCCCAACGAGCAGCGCCGCGGCCTGTCCGGCGCACGGAACACCGGGGTCCGTGCGGTCCGCGGCGACGTGGTCGCCTTCCTGGACGACGACGCGGTGGCCGCACCCGACTGGGCCGACCGCCTGCTCGCCGGCTACCGCGACCCCGCGGTGCTCGGCGTCGGCGGGTTCGTCCGGCCGCGCTGGGAGACCGGCCGGCCCGCGTGGTTCCCCGGCGAGTTCGACTGGGTGGTCGGCTGCTCCTACCGCGGCCTGCCCGACCGGCCCGCGGCGATCCGCAACTTCACCGGCGCCAACATGTCCTTCCGGCGTGCCGAGGCCGTCTCCGCCGGCGGCTTCCGGCTCGACCTCGGCAGGGTCGGCACCCGCCCGGTCGGCTGTGAGGAGACCGAGTTCTGCCTCCGGCTGGCCGCCCGCCACCCGCAGGCGCAGCTGCGCTACGACCCGGCCGCCGTCGTCCACCACCACGTCCCGCCGGGCCGGGCCACCTGGGCGTACTTCCGGGCCCGCTGCTACGCCGAGGGCCGCTCCAAGGCCGTCGTCGCCCGGCACAGCGGACCGCACCCCGCCCTGGCCTCCGAGCGCCGGTACCTCCGGCACACCCTGCCGGCGGCCGTGCTGCGCCACCTGCGCCGGGCCGACCTGCGCTCCGCGGGCGCGCTCTGCGCCGGGGCCGGGATCACCGTGCTGGGCTACACCGTGGGCCGCGCAGCCCTCCTGCTGCCCCGGCCGTCCGTGCCGACCCTCCGGCCGGCGAGGAGCCCGCGATGAGAGCCGTCCCCGTCTTCCTGTACCACTCCGTCTCGGAGGACCCGCCGGACTGGATCGCGCCCTGCACCGTCTCCCCGAAGACCTTCCGCGAGCAGCTCGACCGGATCGCCGACGCCGGCCTGACGGTCGTCCCGCTGCGCCGGCTGGTCGCCGCGCTGCACGGCGGGCCCGCGCTGCCGGCCAACGCCGCGGTGCTCACCTTCGACGACGGCTTCGCCGACTTCTACTGGACGGTCGCCCCGATCCTCACCGAGCGCGGCCTGCCCGCCACCCTCTACGTCACGGTCGGCGCGATCCACCCGCCCGGCGGGGAGCCCACCGGCAGCCTGCTGCCCGACTCGCGGATGCTCAACTGGCGCCAGGTCGGCACCCTCGACGCGGTCGGCGTGGAGATCGGCGGCCACTCCCAGACGCACGCCCAGCTCGACACGGTCTACGGCCAGCGCCGCACCGACGAGATCGTCGGCAGCAAGAAGCGGCTGGAGGACGCCATCGGCCACCCCGCGACCGCCTTCGCCTACCCGCACGGCTACTCCAGCCCCGCCGTCCGCCGCCAGGTCCGCGCGGCGGGCTGGACCTCGGCGACCGCCGTGGAGAACAAGTTCAGCTCGGCGACCGACGACCCGATGCGGATCTGCCGGCTGATGGTCCGCAGCGACACCCCGGACAGCGTCTTCGACGACTGGACGGCCGGCCGCGGCAGCCGCGTCGGCCCGATCCGGGAGAGCCTCTACACCCGTGGCTGGCGGTCCTACCGCCGGTTCACCCGGTTCGTCGGCGCCCCGGTGGGCGGGCCGCCCAAGGACTGAACCCGCGCGAGCCACCGCACCCCGTGACACGACAACAGCCCGGAGAGGGCCCGACGATGGTCGACCAGCAGATCGCAGACACGGCCGGTCCGCCGGTGCCGCGGCGCCCGACCGCGGCGCTGCTGGACCGGGTGCTCGGC
>NZ_JBEYFP010000511.1:0-4313 GCF_040634455.1 Kitasatospora sp. NPDC007106 | reverse complement strand
ATCGGCCTGCAGGCGGTCGCGCAGCTCGCGCAGCCGGTCCGCGGGGGCACCCAGGCCGTTGATCCGAGGTGGCGTCCGGACGGGCTTCGGCGGTACCGCCTCACCGCTCCCGGCGCGACCAAACCCCCTTTCGCAGCAGCCCTGGTGACGGACCGTCGAGGAGTTCGCCGGGGCTGCGGCGGAATCGGCCGGGATCCGCCGTTCCCGCCCCGCATGGACGCCCGGCGGCGGGGCAAGCGCCCTCCGGCGGGCACCGGCCCGGGTCACGCAGGAGCGGAGGGACGCAGCATGGTGGAGACGATCGAACGGCACACGACCGCGCGGATATGCGGGACCCGGCCACGGCGGGTGCGCGTGGTGCTGCGGTACCGCACCGACGACCCGTACGCCGTCGCGCTGTGCTTCCCCGGGCCGGCCCGGCTGACGGAGACGCTGGTCGTCGAGGACGGCGGCGCGGTCGAGGACGGCCCGCGGTGGACGGTCGGCCGCGACCTGCTGGCCGAGGGCCGGTACGGCTGCGCCGGGGCGGGCGACCTGCGGGTGCGGCCGGACGAGGACGGCGGGGTGCTGCTGGAGTGGCGCTGCCCGGGCGGCGGCGCGGACGTCCGGCTCGGCACGGCGGAACTCGGCGCCTTCCTGGACCGCACCTACCGTGCCGTTCCCGCGGGCTGCGAGTCCGCCTTCGTCGACTGGCCGCACACCCCCGAGGAATTCCTCCGCCGCATCGTCTGACCGGACCGGGGCCCGTCAGGGGCGGCACCTCAGGGGCGCGGGGGTGCTGCGCAATTCGGGAGTGGTGCTCCTGGCGAATCCGGCTCACCCTGATCCGCACGGCTACCCGCGCCCCCGGGGCAGGGCCCTCACCCGACGATCATGCCCTCGCGGAGGCGGTTGAGGATCCGCGCCAGCAGCCGCGAGACCTGCATCTGGGAGACGCCGAGGCGGGCCCCGATCTCGGCCTGGGTGAACTCCTCGACGAACCGCATGTGGAGGATCGCCCGGTCCCGCTCGGCGAGTGCGGCGACCAGCGGCTTGAGCGCCTCCAGGTTCTCGACCTTCTCGAGTCCGGGGTCGTGCCGGCCGAGACGCCGCAGCAGCGAGCCGTCGCCGTCCTCGTCGTCGCTGCCGAGGTCGAGGGAGCCCGCGGTGTGGGCGTTGCGCGCGATCATGCCCTCGACCACCTCGTCCTCGGTGATCTCCAGGTGGGCGGCGAGTTCGGCGACGGTGGCGGGGCGGCCGAGGGACTGCTCCAGCAGGTCGCCGGCCTTGGCCAGGGCGAGCCGCAGTTCCTGGAGGCGGCGGGGGACGTGGACGGCCCAGGTGGCGTCCCGGAAGAACCGCTTGATCTCGCCGACGATCGTCGGGACCGCCAGGGTCACGAACTCCACGCCGCGCTCCGGGTCGAACCGGTCGATCGCCTTGATCAGGCCGACGGTGCCGACCTGGACGATGTCGTCCATCGGTTCGCCGCTCTGCCGGAACCGCCGGGCGACGTACCGGACGAGGGAGAGGTTCAGCTCGACCAGGGTGCCGCGGACGTAGGAGTACTCGGCGGTGCCCTCCTCGAGGGTCTGCAGCCGGGCGAACAGGGCCGAGGAGAGGACCTTGGCGTCGGCCGGGGCCACTGCCGAGGGGTCGTCGACCACGCGCTGGACCGGCGCCGGGGCCGGTGCCGGGGTGCCCGCGGAGCTCGCGCCTTCGGCGGTCGCTCCGGGCGCGAGGGTCGACCCTTCACTCATCACTGCCATGGCCATTCCTTCCGTGGGTGCGTCGGCGGCTCGCATGCCCGGAGCTTCGGAGCCCAGTCCCCCAGGGGGCGATCCTCCACGGAAGAGCCCGTGGGGCTTCACATCCCCTCCACAAGCGGCGCCGTTCGTCCACTCCTGACCGGTCCGGCGGTGGCTCCGGGGAGCGGTGCGCAAGCGATGCGCCTGGCAGGCGGTGCGGCGCGGCTGAAGACTCGCGGCAGGGTCCGGCGGGCGGCGGCGGCCCGCCGGTCGCCGGGCCGCCGCCTCGCCGACCCCGTCCCCGACCGTCGACAGCCGTCGGCCACCGCAACCCGCTGTCCGTCACCGCACCGCACGGAGGGGCCGGCCCCATGGCACACCGACCGCAGGCGGAAGGTGCCGCGAGCACGCGGAACGGGCCCGGGGCATCCGCTGCCCGGGCCCGTGCATCCACCGTCGGACCGGCCCGCCGGCCGCTGCCGCGCGGCGCGCCGGCGGACCTGTCTGCACCTGTTCCACCCTCCTGCGGACCTCGCGCCCGGGCCATCCGCAGCGTTCACGCAGCGCTCGGCGGCCCGCCGGGAGGGGCCCGGAGGCGGCCGTCAGGGCTCCGGATCGGGGACGCGCTCGGGGATGCGGTCGGAAGCACGGTCGGGGACGCGGTCGGGCCGCAGCAGCCCGGCGACGGAGAGGGCGCCCCAGCCGAGCGAGACCACCAGGGCGGCCGCCCGGTACCGGGCCGTGGGCAGGCCGGTGACGGCCGGGACGGCCCCGGAGAGCAGGGCGGCGTCGCCGAGGTCGGCGGCGATCCGCAGCAGGGTGGCGGTGCGCAGGCTGCGGTCGTCGGGGGCCAGCAGCATCGCCAGGCCGCAGGCCGCGTCGCGCAGGGCCAGCGGGGAGATGCAGGCGGCGACCGGCGCGGGGACGGTGCCGTCCGGGGCTGCGAGGCCGGAGGGCCGGGCGAGCAGGGCGGGGCGGCGGGTGACGGCCAGGCCGTAGACGGCGGTGGCCGCGCCGGTGAGGCGGAGGAGGGTGCGGTTCACAGGGGCATCCGTACCCGGGTGCGGGCTGCCGTGCACGGGGTGTGCGGCCGAACGGAGAGGAGTCGGTGAGGTGTCTTCACCGGACGTGGTGGTGGTCGGTGCCGGGCTCGCGGGGCTGGCATGCGCCCGGGACCTGGTGGCGGCCGGGCTGGAGGTGGCCGTCCTGGAGGCCTCGGACGGGGTGGGCGGGCGGATGCGCACCGACCTGGTCCGCGGGTTCCGGCTGGACCGCGGGTTCCAGGTGTTCAACACCTCCTACCCGCAGGTGCGCCGGCGGTTCGACCTGCGGGCCCTGCGGCTGCACCCGTTCACCGCGGGCTTCGTCCTGGCGGGCGGGCGCGGCCGGTACCGGTTCGCCGATCCGACGCGGCGGCCCGACCTGGCCGGCGACCTGCTGCCCGGCCGGCTCGCCCCGTTCCGGGACGTGGTGGCGCTGGGGCTGCTGAGCGCCCGCGACATGGTGCTGCCGGCCGCCGTGCTGCGGCGCGGCCGGGACGTGCCGACCCGCGGCGCGCTGGTCTCGGCGGGCGTCTCGCCGGAGACCGTGGACGCGGTGCTGCGGCCGTTCCTCGCCGGGATCTTCCTGGAGGACGGCCTGGAGACGTCGAGCCGGTTCTTCCACCTGGTGTGGCGGAGCCTGCTGCGCGGCACCCTCTGCCTGCCGGAGGCCGGGATCGGCGCGGTGCCGGAGCAGCTGGCGGCCGGGCTGCCGCCGGGCACGGTGGCGCTGGAGTCGCCGGTGGCGGAGCTGACGGACGCGGGGGTGCTGCTCGAGGACGGCACGGAGGTGCCCGCCGGGCGGGTGGTGGTGGCGACCGAGGCTCCGGAGGCGGCGCGGCTGCTGCCCGGGCTGCCGGTGCCGCCCGGGCGTCCGGTGACCACGGTGTACCACGCGGCGCCGGTGTCGCCGCTGGCCGAGCCGACGCTGCTGGTCGACACCGACGGCCGGGTGCTGAACAGCGTGGTGCTGTCCGAGGTGGTGCCCGGGTGCTCGGGCGACGGGCGGGCGCTGGTGGCGACCTCGGTGCTGGGGGCGGCTGCCTGGGAGCCTCAGGTACGGGCCCGGCTGGCCGAGCTGTACCGGGTGGACACGGCCGGCTGGGAGCACCTGGCGGACCGCCGGATCCCGTACGCGCTGCCCGCGATGCCGGCCCCGCACCCGCTGACCCGGCCGGCCGCGCTGGGCGGCGGCCGGTTCGTCTGCGGGGACCACCGGGCGACCGGGTCGGTGCAGGGGGCGCTGGCCTCCGGTGCGCGGGCCGCCCGGGAGGTGCTGGCGGACGCGGCGGCCGGGGTCAGGGCGGATCCGCTCGCCGGTCGCGTTCGGCGGCGGGCAGTTCGGGCGGGCCGCTGAGCCGGTCGAGGCCGGCCGCGGCGCGGGCGGTGCGGTGGTTGGCGGCGAGCACCTCGCGGTGGCGGTGGACGAAGGCCCGGCAGCCGGTGGTGAACGGGCGGGCCCGCTCACCGAGCCGTTCGGTGGGCCGGTGGCGGCAGGGGCCGCCGTGGTCGCCCGTCCGGTGCAGGTGGGCGCCGCCCGCTTCGC
>NZ_JBEYFP010000510.1:0-4313 GCF_040634455.1 Kitasatospora sp. NPDC007106 | reverse complement strand
GACGAGGCCGCCGCCGAGGCCGGCCGCGCCCTGCCCGACCAGGCCGCGGCCCTCGCCGCCGCCGCCCGCACCTTCGACGACATCGTGTACGGCGAGCGCACCGCCGACCGGGCCGCCTACGAGGGCCTGCTCGCGCTCGACCGCGCCCTCGGCGCGGCCCGCCCGGTGCTCGTCCCGACCGGCGGAGCCGCCGCATGACCACCGCACCGCCCGCACCCGCCCCGGCCGACCCGGCCGCGCCCACCGCCGGAGCACCGGGCGACGCCGCCGCCTCGGCCCCGGCGACCAGCCTCGCCGTACCGGTCCGCCGGCGCTGGCGCCGCGCCCGCTGGTACCTGCTGGCCGCCGCCCTGCTGGTCCTGGTCGGCCTGCTCGTCGGCGGCCTCGGCGGCGCCAGCACCTGGCCGCCGCTCGACCCGCGCTCCCCCGACCCGAACGGCGCCCGGGCCCTCGTCCGCCTGCTGGAGCGGCAGGGGGTCGACGTCCGCACCGCCTCCGGCGAGTCCGAACTGGCCGCCGCGCTCGCCGCCCCCGACACCACCGTGGTGCTGCCCGACCCGTACCTGCTCGACCCCGCCGCCGTCGACCGGCTGGCCGCCGCCCGCGGCCCCGGCGGCCGGCTCGTCCTGCTCGCCCCGGACGACGCCCAGCTGACCGCCCTCGCGCCCGGCGTCCGCACCGCACCCGCCACCGACGGGCTGCCCGACTACACCGCCGAGCAGTCCACCGCACCCGCCTGCGGGCTCCCCGAGGCGACCCGGGCCGGCAGCGCCGAACTCGGCGGCCTGCTGTACCTCCCGGGCCCGGACGACGCCGCCTGCTACCCGCGCCACGGCCGGCCCACCCTCGTCCTGCACACCGACCCGACCGGCCGGCAGACCGCCGTCCTCGGCACCGACCGGCCGCTCACCAACCGGCACCTCGCCTCGGACGGCAACGCCTCGCTCGCCCTCGGCCTGCTCGGCTCCCGCCCGCACCTGGTCTGGTACCTCCCCGACTACACCGGCACCGGCGTCCCGGCCACCGCCGACCGCCGCAGCCTCCTCGACCACGTCCCGGACGGCTGGCGCTGGGCCGGCCTGCAACTGGCCCTCGCCGCCGCCCTCACCGCCGCCTGGCGGGCCCGCAGGCTCGGCCCGGTGGTCTCCGAGGAGCTGCCGGTCGTGGTCCGCGCCGCGGAGACCACCGAGGGCCGCGCCCGCCTCTACCGCAGGGCGAACGCCCGCGGCCACGCCGCCGACGCGCTGCGCCGCGCCGCCCGGCACCGGCTAGCCCCCGTGCTCGGCGTCCCGGTCGCCGCCGGAGAGCCCGACCCGGCCGCCCTCTGCGCGGCCGCCGCCGGCCGCCTCGGCCGCCCGTCCGCCGACCTGCAGGCGCTGCTGTACGGCGGTCCGCCCACCGACGACGCCGCACTGCTGCGGCTCTCCGACGACCTCGACGCCCTGGAAAGGCAGGTACGACAGCCGTGACCGAGCAGCCCGCTGCCAGCACGACCCTCACCAAGACCGGCGCGCCCGCCGACGCCGCACCCGGCCCCGCCGAGGTCGACGCCCGCACCGCGCTCACCGCGCTGCGCGACGAGATCGGCAAGGCCGTGGTCGGCCAGGACGCCGCCGTCACCGGCCTGGTCGTCGCCCTGCTCTGCGGCGGCCACGTGCTGCTGGAGGGCGTCCCCGGCGTCGCCAAGACCCTGCTGGTCCGCACCCTCTCCACCGCGCTCAGCCTGGAGACCAAGCGCATCCAGTTCACCCCCGACCTGATGCCCGGCGACGTCACCGGCTCCCTCGTCTACGACGCCCGCACCGCCGAGTTCTCCTTCCAGCCCGGCCCGGTCTTCACCAACCTGCTGCTCGCCGACGAGATCAACCGCACCCCGCCGAAAACCCAGGCCTCGCTGCTGGAGGCCATGGAGGAGCGCCAGGTCACCGTCGACGGCGAGCCCCGCCCGCTGCCCGAGCCCTTCCTCGTCGCCGCCACCCAGAACCCGGTCGAGTACGAGGGCACCTACCCGCTGCCCGAGGCCCAGCTCGACCGCTTCCTGCTCAAGCTGGTCCTGCCGCTGCCCAACCGCGAGCAGGAGTACCAGGTGCTCGCCCGGCACGCGGCCGGCTTCGACCCGCGCGACCTGGCCGCCGCCGGCGTCCGCCCGGTCGCCGGCCCGGCCCACCTCGCCGCGGCCCGCCAGGAGATCGCCAAGGTCACCGTCGCCCCCGAGGTGCTCGCCTACATCGTCGACCTGTGCCGGGCCACCCGGCAGTCCCCGTCGCTGTCGATCGGCGTCTCCCCCCGCGGCGCCACCGCCCTGCTCGGCACCTCCCGCGCCTGGGCCTGGCTGGCCGGCCGCGACTACGTCACCCCCGACGACGTCAAGGCGCTCGCCCTGCCGACCCTGCGGCACCGCATCCAGCTGCGCGCCGAGGCCGAGATGGAGGGCACCACCGCCGACTCGGTGATCCAGGCCGTGCTGTCCCAGACGCCCGCCCCGCGCTGACCGGCCCGACCCGCCGGCCCCGGCCGGCCCGCACCCCAGCACACCCCGAGGAGTCCCGCCCATGGCCCTGACCGGCCGCACCGCCCTGCTCGCCGCGCTCGGCGCGCTCGCCGTCGGCCTGGTCGCCCCCTCCTGGGCGGGCATCGGCACCGTCACCCTGCTGCTCCTGCTGGCCGTTGCCGCCGACCTGGTGCTCGCCGCGCCCGTCCGCTCCCTGCAGCTGACCCGCGACGGCGACACCCGGGTCCGGACCGGCGAGAGTGCCGAGGTCCGGCTCTCCGTCACCAATCCCTCGGGCAGGCCGCTGCGTGCCCTCGTCAGGGACGCCTGGGCACCGTCCGCCTGGCACCCCGGCACCTCCTGGGCGAACTCCCGACACACCGTCACCGTCCCGCCCGGCGAGCGGCGCCGGCTCACCACCGTCCTCGGCCCGACCCGGCGCGGCGACCACCGGGCCCACCGGGTGACGGTCCGTTCGCTCGGCCCGCTCGGCCTGGCCGGCCGCCAGGGCGCCCACCAGGTACCGTGGACGGTCCGCGCCCTGCCGCCGTTCGCCAGCCGCAAGCACCTGCCCTCCCGGCTCGCCCGGCTGCGCGAACTCGACGGCCGCACCTCCGTCCTGACCCGCGGCCAGGGCACCGAGTTCGACTCGCTGCGCGAGTACCTGCCCGGCGACGACGTCCGCTCCATCGACTGGCGGGCCAGCGCCCGCCGCAACACCGTCGCCGTCCGCACCTGGCGTCCCGAGCGCGACCGGCACATCCTGATCGTCCTCGACACCGGCCGCGGCTCCGCCGGACGCGTCGGTGACGCCCCCCGCCTGGACGCCGCGCTCGACGCCGCACTGCTGCTCACCGCCCTCGCCACCAAGGCCGGCGACCGGGTCGACCTGCTCGCCCACGACCGGGTCCGCCGCGCCGCCGTGGTCGGCCGCTCCGCCGCCGAGGTGCTGCCCGCCTTCACCGACGCGATGACCACCTTGGAGCCCGCGCTCGTCGAGACCGACCTGCGCGCACTCACCGCCGCCGCGCTGCGGATGTCTCCGCACCGCTCGCTGATCGTCCTGCTGACCGGACTCGACGCGGGCGCCACCGAGGACGGACTGCTCCCCCAGCTGCCCCTGCTGACCAAGCGCCACGAGGTCGTACTGGCCTCCGTCGCCGACCCCCGGCTGGACGAACTGGCCACGGCCCGCGGCACCCTGGACGCCGTCTACGGCGCGGCCGCCGCAGAGCAGACCCGGGCCGACCGCCGCCGCACCGCCGAGGGCCTCAACCGGCACGGCGTCACCGTCCTGGACGCACCGCCCGCGGCCCTGCCCCCGGCCCTCGCCGACACCTACCTCGCCCTCAAGGCCGCCGGCCGGCTCTGACCGCCACCCCGCAGCCGCTCGGCGAGCATCACGTCCCCGCCCAGCTCGGCCCTCCGCGAACTCCGGCGCATAGCCGGCCGTCAGCAGCGCGTCGCGCGCCCGCAGGGTGAAGCCGGCGACCCGACGAGCCGCAGCACCATCCCCAGCGCAGTCCCGAACGGCCGCTCTCCATGCAACCGACGTGCCGTCGGTGCTGTGCCATTCGCCCTGCAGGCCGAGGAACTTACCCTGCTGTCCGCCCTGGCCACGGTCATCCGGCACCCCGCCCTCGGCGGTACGACGCTCCAGGAGCAGTACGAGCAGCTGGAACGGATCGCAGAACTCCGGCCCCTCCTGGCTGACACATCGCGCCTGGCCCGGAAATGCGAGAAGCCCCGCCCGGTGTCCCCGGGCGGGGCTTCTCAGAAGAATTGTTCGGCGGCGTCCTACTCTCCCACAGGGTCCCCCCTG
>NZ_JBEYFP010000509.1:0-4321 GCF_040634455.1 Kitasatospora sp. NPDC007106 | reverse complement strand
TGGCGGCCCAGCTCCCGCTGCCCGCCCCCGCCGCCCAGCGCGGCGCGACGGCCCCCGCGGAGCCGGTGGACCGGGGTGTGCCGGCAGCGCGTGAGGCGCAGGAGGAGCGGGTATGACCGCCCCGATCCGGCTGCTGCTCGCGGACGACCACCCGGTGGTGCGGGCCGGGCTGCGCGCCGTCCTGGAGACCGAACCGGACCTGGTGATCGTCGCCGAGGCGGCCACCGCCGAGGAGGCCGTCCGGCTCGCGGCCGAGCAGCCGGTCGACGTGGTGCTGATGGACCTGCAGTTCGGCGCCGGGATGAACGGCTCGCAGGCCACCGCCGAGATCACCGCCCGGCCGGGGGCGCCCCGGGTACTGGTGGTGACCACCTACGACAGCGACGCCGACACCCTGAGCGCGATCGAGGCGGGAGCCACCGGCTACCTGCTGAAGGACGCGCCGCCCGCCGAACTGGCCGCCGCCGTGCGGGACGCGGCCGCCGGGCGCACCGCCCTCGCCCCGGCGGTGGCCGACCGGCTGCTGCACCGGATGCGCGCACCCGCGACGGCGCTCAGCCTGCGCGAGGTGCAGGTCCTGGAGCTGGTCGCCCGCGGCCTGGCCAACCTGGACGTGGCCCGCGAACTGCACATCAGCCAGGCCACCGTGAAGTCCCACCTGGTGCACATCTACGCCAAGCTCGGCGTCGACTCCCGCACCGCCGCCGTCGCCGCCGCCACCACCCGCGGCCTCATCCGCCGCTGACCGCCCGGAGGCCGGGACGCCGCAGCCCCCGGCGCCGGGGACCGGAAGCCGGGGGCCGGAAGCCGGGGGCCGGGGGTGGGGCGCGGTTCTCAGGCCGGGGCGCCCACGCCGAGCACCCCGCCGAGGCGTCCCGCCCGGGCCCGCTCGACCAGCGGCGCGGCCCGGCCCGCGGCGGCCCCGAGCAGGACGCCCGCGGCCACCCCGATCACGGCGCCCGCCAGCACGTCGTGCGGATAGTGCACGCCCACCCAGACCCGGGAGGCGCCCATCAGCACGGCGGCGACCAGCGCCACCGCGCCGAGCCGCCGGTCCGCCGTCCACAGCGCCGCCGCGGCGGCGAAGGCGATCACCGTGTGGTTGCTGGGGAAGGACCAGTCGCCGGCGGCCGGGCAGCCCTCCAGGGTGGCCCGGACGGCGAGCTGTCGGCACGGCCGGACCTCCTCGACGGCCGACTTGAACACGGTGTCGGCGGCGTACGCGGCGACCACCACCACCGGGGCGGCCAGCGCCCGGGCCATCACCTCCGGTGCGGCGCCCCGCGCCCGCCACCAGCCGCCGAGCATGAGCAGGGCGAACACGCCGAGCCCGAGCGCCGACCAGTCGGCGATCAGCGCGTCCAGCCAGGCCGGGGCGGAGCCCGCCCAGCCGACGACCCGGGTGTAGAGACCGCCGTCGATCCCGCTCCCGTCGTAGGCGAGCAGTGCAGGTGTCATCGGCGGACCTCCGGTGCGTGTGCAGCGGCGCCTGGCGGGACACCGCAGTCGTCTACACAGGTGTAGACGGTCGACACGACTGTAGACGACCGCCGGACGCCCCGCCGCCGCACCCTCCGCGCGCCGGCCCGCACGCCCACCCCGCGCGCCCCGGACCGAATCCCTGACGCAACGTCACCAGCCGTGCACGCAGCGGACATCCACGTCGCCGCCCGGCCCCCGCAACCACGCGAACCGGCCATCATGGCCGATCCCGGACGGGAAAAATGAGAATTCCGACTCCCTCGGCATGTCCAGATCGAGCAGCCTTACCCTGTCTGCGGACCGGGGAGAGTCGACGAGGGGCGGGTGATGGGTATGCGCAGCACGCACCGGCCTGCCCGGAACCACCGCGCACCGCTCTCCACCGCCGCCCTCACCACCACCTACGACCTCGTCCTCGGCAGCGGCCCGCACGACACCGACTTCGCCGGCCCCGTCCCCAGACCCGAGATCACCGACTCCTGGGAACGCCTGCGCCGGCTCGGCCTCGACCCGGACGCGGGCCGCAACGTCCGCCGGATCGGCGTCGCCGACGTCCAGCACCGCCGCCGCGAGTCGCAGCTCGACACCGTCCTGCCAATGCTCCGCACCACGCTGCTCACCTCGGACGACGCGCCCGTCCTGCTCGCCGTCACCGACCCCCAGGGCCACCTGCTCTGGCTCGACGGCGCCCGCCACCTGCGCCGGAACGCCGACGACATCGGCTTCGAGACGGGCGCCCGCTGGACGGAGGACGAGGTCGGCACCAACGGCATCGGCATGGCGCTGCGCACCGAGCGGCCCATCGCGGTCCACTCCGCCGAGCACTACCTGCGCAGCCACCACGCCTGGACGTGCGTCGCCGCCCCCGTCCGCGACCCGCGCACCGGCAGGCTGCTCGGCATCCTCGACCTGAGCGGGCCCGCCCACCAGGTGCAGCCCCACCTGATGCGGCTGACCGCCACCGCCGCCCGGCTCGCCGAGACCGAACTGCGGGCCGCCCAGCTGGAGTCGCTGCACCGCCTGCGCACCCTCGCCACCGGCCTGCTCGCCCGGGTCAGCGGCCCGGCCCTGGTCGTCGACGGGGCCGGCTGGACGGCCGCCGCGGTCGGCGTTCCGCCGGTGCAGCGGCTGCGGCTGCCCGCCGAGGGCTGGGGCAGCCGGCCGGTGGAGTGGCTGCCGACGCTCGGCGAGTGCGCGGTGGAGCCGCTCGGCGGCGGCTGGCTGGTCCGCCCGCTCGGCACCTCGGCCGCCGGCGTCGACGAACTGAGCACCGGCGCCCGGATCCGGCTCGACCTGCGGCAGCCCGGACGGCCCGAACTGCACGTCTCCGGCGGGGCCGGCAGCTGGTCGCACGTGCTCAGCCCGCGGCACGCGGAGGTGCTGCTGCTGCTCGCGGTGCACCGCACCGGCCTGAGCGCCGCCCAGCTCGCCGAGGGGCTGTTCGGCGACCGGGCCCGCACCGTCACCGTCCGCGCCGAACTCTCCCGGCTGCGGCGCTACCTGGGCGCCCTGCTGGACCACCGCCCGTACCGGCTGACCGCCTCCGCCGCCGTCACGGTCGACGGCCCGACGGAACCGCTGGACCTGCTCGCGACCTCCTCCGCCCCGGCCGTCCGCGACCTCCGCGCCGCCCTCCACGCCGGCGCCGCCCGCCTGCCGGCCTGAGCGACCCCCGGGCCCGCCGGTCAGCCCGTGGCGAGGAGCGCGGCGAGTTCGGCGTCGGTGGGGCCGGCGCCCAGCTCCTCGTCGGCGGAGATCAGCGCGTAGGTGCGCTCCAGCCAGGCCCGCACCCGCGGCAGCGGGGCCTCCAGCAGGGCGCTGCCGTGCGGGGAGTCCAGCGCGACGTGCAGGGTGGAGCCGTGGCAGGGGCAGTACGCCGGCCACAGCTTGATGTCGCCCTGCCCGCTGAGCGCGTCCAGCCCGTCGCGCAGCAGCTCGCGCGAGAACACCCAGTCCGCCTCGTCGGGACGGCCCAGGTGGAAGGTGAGCAGCACCTCGCAGGGCCGCTCGGTGTCGTACCGGAACCGGGTACGCACCTCTCCCACCTGGTCGTCGTCCAGTGCGATCCGCAGGGTCATCACCTCGTCCAGCACCGCTCGTGCGGTGGCGGCTCGGCCCGGGTCGTCGCCCGTGGGGGTGGCGGCGATCGGGTCGGAGGGTACGGACAGCGGGTCGCGCGGCATGACGGTCTCTCCGAGGCGGCTGGGGTTCGCTCCAGCCTGCGGCACGCGGGCGCACGCGGCAACGGTTGCAAGAGGTTGCAGCGATCGGGTGACCGTCCGATTGGACGGTGCGTCAGTTATCCGACACAGTACGTCATTACGGTTAACACATCCGTTGCGTTCCGGGACTGGCGGAGACCGCGGTCACCGCTGCTACATTCGTGCCCTTGTCACTGCGGCCCAGGGCCCGTGGCGAGCCCGGGAGCAACGGCGTCGGGTGGGGAGGAGGGGAGCCGGTGGCGCTCCGCGAGGACACCGGGCCGGTCCGCACGGCCGTCCGGTACGGACGGCACAGCCGGCCCAAACCGATCGGGGGCAGGTTCCGGCTGCCCACCATCCGCTTCTCGGGTGCGGCGGTGGCGATGTCCACCGTGGTCGGCATCAGCATCGCCACGACCTGGCTGCTGAACGAGCAGCAGGGCGTCGGGCGCCGGCCGGGCATGTCGAACGTGGGCGCCAGCCCGCCGCTGCCCAGCCAGGACGGCCACGGCACCGGGAACACCACCCCGGTGGCGGAGACCGTGCACACCGCGCCCACCGCGCCGACCCGCAGCACCCACACCGGCAGCGCGCCCGCGGCCGCCTCCGGGCGCCCTTCGGCGGCGGCGTCCTCGGGC
>NZ_JBEYFP010000508.1:0-4322 GCF_040634455.1 Kitasatospora sp. NPDC007106 | reverse complement strand
GGGTCCGCCATCGACTTCCGGAGCAAGGCGCCCGGGCGCATCGCGCAGGAGGTCAGGGACCTCGCCGTACGCCCCGACGCCCGCCGCGGCCCGACGCCCGCCGCGGCCCCACGCCCGCCGCCGACGGCCCGGACCCCGGCGGCCGCGACGGAGCAGCACGCGCCGACGGCGTCCCTCGACGTCGTCGTGCGCAACCCGAGGGAGCGGTTCGGCACCGAGTACGTGTCGTTCCTGTTCGTCGACGTCGTCGGCCGGCAGACGGTCCGGGTCGACGAGGAGACGGTCACCCGGCAGGGCCGCCGCGCCGAGCAGGTCCGCCTGTCCGGCAGCAGCTACGAGGGCGTGCTGCGCTCCAGGAACTGCTGCACGCACCCGCGGCCCCGCCCCTCGCGACACGGTGTCGAGCGCCGGGGCGGACACCTGACCCGGTCGCTCCCGCCGCCTCGGGTGCAGCCCGGATGTCGCTGGGCCCGCCGAGCGATGCCGTCCGGGCACCGGTTTCACGGCGATTCCCGGATTGACTGTTCAACCTTCCCTCGCCGGGTAGGCGCATGCCGGAAGCAGAACCGTGTAGACCCCGATCCGTGGACGGGCGGTGATTCGGATGACGGCACCCACCTCCTCCCTCGGCCGCCGGCCCGGGGAGACCGCAGGCGGCAGCGAGCGGGTGTTCGGCCTGCGTCTGGAACACGATCCGCGCGCGGCGGCGACCGCCCGCCACGCGGCCCGTCCGGTGCTCAGCGCATGGGGACTGGACGACGACCGGCTCTACGACACCCTGCTGGTCCTCTCCGAGCTCGTCACCAACGCCGTCACCCACGGTCGGCCCCCCGCGGTCCTGTACCTGCGCGCCCAGGACAGCCCGGGTCAGGTCCAGGTCCACGTCAGCGACGGAGGACCGCAGGGCGCCCCGGCCGGCTGGGCCACCGACCGGCCCGCCGACGAACGCGGCCGCGGCGCCTCGATCGTCGCCGCGCTCGCCGACAGCACCGGAATCACCGACCGCACCGGAACGCTGATCGACCATTGGGCCGACATCCCCGCTGCCTGAATCACGCCGGCCGACCCGTCGGCGGACTGCTCCGGCGAGGTGCGGGGGTTGCAGGCCGACACCGGCGCCGGCCGGACAGTGGCCTTCACGATCCGAAAGCCGGCCTGAACAGCGCCGGGTCCACTGATGCCGAGGGGCCGTCAGGGACGCCCTCTGCGCCTGTCCGAAGCCGAGAGGATGCGTTACCTCCGCCACCGGACCGCACTTCGGCTCTGCGCCGCCGACCCGACCCACCGCTTCCACCCGGAGGCTGACACCGTCCCGGACGACGGCATCTGCACCATCTGCGGAGGTGCGTTGTACCAACGCGACGACGAGGACCACGTCCGCCGGCTGGTCGGCGAGCACGAAGCGCGGCTGGAGCCCGTGGCGCAGCACTACGCCCAGCAGCACCTCCTCCTCGAACTCGACGCGAGCGGTACATCCGCCGAGGTGACGAGCCGTGCGGTGATCGCCCTCCGGGAGCGGAGCCGCTGACGTCGGCGGGCTGTGCACGGCTCGGACCGCGGCTCCCGGGCCTCGGCCCGGCCTCGGCCCGGACTGCACGGGGAGCTCCGAACGGGCGGTGGCAGCAGCCGGTCTGACCGGGGCTCGAAATTTCGTGCGGGGCCGAATCGTCCGCGCTACGGTATGGGCCGTTCGGGGCCTGCCGGCCCCCGGTAGAGAGCGATGCCTCCGTGCACTCTTCTTCTTCCCCACGTCGTCCAGGCCGTTCCACCGCCGCCGCGGCGGCCGTCGGAGTGGTGCTGGTCGCCGTGGGTTCGGTGCAGCCCGCCTCGGCGCACGCCGCCGGCAAGGACCGCCCCTCGGTGGGTTCTCCGGGCACCTCGCCCGCGAGCGCGTGCGCGGGTGGCACGGTGCTCGGCGACACGTCGGTGGCCTTCCGCGCCCGGCTGCAGGATCCGGCGGGTACGGCGCTGAGCGCCGAGTTCCGGCTCGTCCGTGCGGACCGGCCGGGGACGGCGGTCATGGCGGTGGGTCCGGGGAAACTGACCGTGGCGTCGGGTCAGGAGGCGGTGGTGGAGGTGCCCGCCGCGACGTTCGAGAACGCCGCGGGTGGGCGGATCACCGACTTCGTGTGGCAGTTCCGGGCGGACGCCGACGGTCTCAAGAGCCAGTGGTCGCCGCAGTGCCGGTTCGCCTTCGACCCGACCCGGCAGGGTGCGCCGGTCGTCGCGGGGCCGAGCGGCGCGGTGATCGGCAAGCCGGTGACCGTGACGGTGGCGCCTCCGGCCGACGGTTCGGTGCCGGCCGGCTACTCGTACCAGCTGAACGTCGGTGCTCCGGTGGAGGTCCCGGCCGACGGCGGCCGCGCGGTGATCACGCTGAAGCCCGACCGGGCCGTCAACACCCTCACGGTCACCAGCCTTTCCCCCGGTGGGAACTCCGGCGGCCGGGTGCAGCTGACGTTCTCCGCCGCGGCGCCGCCGCCGAACCTCACGACCGCCGATCTGACCGGTGACGGCGTGCCCGACCTGGTGACGGTCGGTGGACGCGACGGGCTGCCGTCGGGCATCTGGCTGGCTCCCGGCACCGGCGACGGCCACGTCGGCCCCGCCGTGAACATCGGCGCGGCGGGCCCGGGCTTCAGCACCGAGCCCACCCCGTCCGACTGGGACGGCGCGGTGCCGCTCACCGGACGGTTCACCGGCGGGTCCTTCCAGGACCTGCTGTTCTACTACCCG
This sequence comes from Kitasatospora sp. NPDC007106, assembly GCF_040634455.1. Taxonomy (NCBI): domain Bacteria; kingdom Bacillati; phylum Actinomycetota; class Actinomycetes; order Kitasatosporales; family Streptomycetaceae; genus Kitasatospora; species Kitasatospora sp. NPDC007106. Next base: position 1,586 of record NZ_JBEYFP010000508.1, on the reverse strand, counting down.
GGCGGCATCCGGGCCGGCCACTTCGGGGTGCGCGCCGGCGACGGCGGCGGAGGTGCGCTGCCCGCGGGCGGGCCGAACGGTGACCTCACCGACTGGGTGGGCAGCTACCCCTCGCAGGTCGCCGAGGCCGGTACGGTCTCCGGCCGCGCCACCGGGTTCCCGGACCTGCTGGGCATAGCGCCGGACGGCTCCGGCGGCACCGCGCTCAGCCTGTACCCGGCGGGCTGGGTCACCGGCGTGTTCGACATGCCGACGGCGCTGAACGTCCGTACCCCCGACGGCACCGACTGGAACGACTGGACGATCGCCTCGACCGAGGTCGCCGCGCCGGGCGGCACCACCAGCACCGCGCTGTTCCTGTGGAAGAAGTCCACCGGCGAGCTGGACGTGTGGAAGGACCTGGCCGCCGACCCGAACACCGGCGCCCTGACCTACCACGCGTTCCCGGTGGCCACCGGCTGGAACACCGGCGCCGACGTGCAGCTCCGGGCAGCGGACATCGACTCGGACGGCACCCCGGACCTGTGGACGGTCGGTGCGGGCGGCCAGGTCACCGCGAACCTGTTCCACGGCCTGTCCGCCACCGGACCGGCCGGCCTCACCCAGGTGAACAGCACCCTCTCCCACTGATCCCGCGGCGGCAGCCGAAGCGCCCCCGGACCTCCCGGGGCGCTTCGGCGTGTCCGGCCTCCTCCGATCCGCGTGCGTCCGGTCGGCCGTCCGTCGCACTCGCGTGCCGACGGGGTGCCCGTCCTCGCTCCACACACGATCGGAACGCGGACGGGCCTACCGGCGACGGTGGTCGTTGGGCGCCAGGCGCGGCCCGAACCGTGGTGCGCGGACGCCGAGGGTGCGGATGAGGCGGCAGACGCGGTGGCGGTGGCCGGCGTAGGGGGCGAGGAGTTCGAGCATCTCCTCGTCGGTGCCGCGGGCCTTCCCGGCGAGGGCCCAGACGACGGTGTTGGGCAGGTGGAGGTCGCCGACGGAGACCGCGTCCGGGTCGCCGTTGCAGCGCTGCAGGGTCTCGGCCGCCGTCCACGGACCGATGCCCGGTACGTGCATCAGCCGGGCCGCCGCCTCGGTGCCGGCCATGGCGGAGGCCTCCTCCAGGCGGGGCGCGAGCCGTACCGCGCGGAGGATCGTCTCGGTGCGCTTCGCATCGACCCCGGCGCGGTGCCAGGACCAGGAGGGCACGAGTGCCCATTCCCGTGCCGACGGCGGGACCACGAGTCCGAGTTCGGTGCCGGGCCCGGGCGCCGGAGTTCCGTGACGGCGCAGCAGGTACCGCCAGGCGCGGTGCGCCTCGGTCACGGTGACCTTCTGCTCCAGGACGGACGGCACGAGCGAGTCCATCACCAGCCCGCTCGCGCCCAGGCGCAGACCGGGGTTGCGGCGCTGGACGTCCCGCAGCTTCCCCGGCGGCAGCACCAGTCCGTCCGGCCGGTCGTTCGCGCCGAGCATCGCCGGGAGTTGCTCCAGCAGCCAGTCCGCGCCCGGCCCCCACGCGGTCGCGGCGACGGCGCCCTCGGCCGGCCGGGCCGCGATCCGCAGCGTCCCCAGGCCCGCCGGGGTGCGCGACGCCCGCC
>NZ_JBEYFP010000507.1:0-4324 GCF_040634455.1 Kitasatospora sp. NPDC007106 | reverse complement strand
CCGCCGGGCTGGGAGGAGTGGCTCCGCGCCGAGCTCGAGGGCCTGGAGGCGTCCGCGCTGCGCGCGCACCGGATCGCGGTGTGGCGCCACCGGCTGCTGGTGACCCTGGCGGTGCTGGGCGGGGCGGCGCTGATCGTGCTGCTGGCCCTGCTCCCCCGGTCCGCGGAGCTCCGCCGCACACCGGTGCCGCCGGGCCCGGCGACCGCCACCGGATCGCCGCACGCCTCGGCCGGGCCGACCTCGCCGCCCTCGTCCTGCTGCCCGTCGAACCTGCCCGGCGGCTGCCCGAACTGCTGGACGGCGGGCCGCTGACCGACCGTCAGGGTGCTGACACGGCAGCGGGGCCGCCCCGATACCGGGACGGCCCCGCCGTCCGCGGGCTCAGCGGCCGCGCAGCGCGCGGTAGCGCGCGACCAGCTCGGCGGTGGAGCTGTCCAGCTTCTCGGCGCCCTCACCGGTGAGCAGCACCGGCTCGATCCGCTTGGCCAGCACCTTGCCCAGCTCGACGCCCCACTGGTCGAAGGAGTCGATGTTCCAGATCGCGCCCTGGACGAACACCTTGTGCTCGTAGAGCGCGACCAGCTGGCCGAGCACCGACGGGGTGAGCTCGGCGGCCAGCACGGTGGTGGTGGGGTGGTTGCCGCGGAAGGTCTTGTGCGGCACCAGCTCGGCCGGCACGCCCTCGGCCGCGACCTCCTCGGCGGTCTTGCCGAAGGCCAGCGCCTGGGTCTGGGCGAAGAAGTTGGCCATCAGCAGGTCGTGCTGGGCGACCAGGCCGGGCAGCAGGCCCTCGACCGGCTTGGCGAAGCCGATGAAGTCGGCCGGGATCACCTTGGTGCCCTGGTGCAGCAGCTGGTAGTAGGCGTGCTGGCCGTTGGTGCCGGGGGTGCCCCAGACGACCGGGCCGGTCTGCCAGGTCACCGGGTTGCCCTCGCGGTCCACCGACTTGCCGTTGGACTCCATGTCCAGCTGCTGCAGGTAGGCGGTGAACTTGGAGAGGTAGTGCGAGTAGGGCAGCACCGCGTGCGACTGGGCGTCGAAGAACGCGCCGTACCAGACGCCGAGCAGGCCGAGCAGCAGCGGGACGTTCTGCTCCGGCGGGGCGGTGCGGAAGTGCTCGTCGACCAGGTGGAAGCCGTCCAGCATCTCGCGGAACTGCTCCGGGCCGACGGCGATCATCAGCGAGAGGCCGATGGCGGAGTCGTAGGAGTAGCGGCCGCCCACCCAGTCCCAGAACTCGAACATGTTGGCGGTGTCGATGCCGAAGTCGGCGACGCCCTGCGCGTTGGTGGAGAGCGCGACGAAGTGCTTGGCGACCGCGTCGGTGTCCGCGCGCAGCTCGGTGAGCAGCCAGTTCTTCGCGGAGACGGCGTTGGTGACGGTCTCGATGGTGGTGAAGGTCTTCGACGCGACGATGAACAGCGTCTCCTCGGCGTCCGCGCCGACCAGCGCCTCGTTCAGGTCGGCGCCGTCCACGTTGGAGACGAAGCGGACGTCGATGCCGCGGTCGGTGAAGGAGCGCAGCACCTCGTAGGCCATGGCCGGGCCGAGGTCGGAGCCGCCGATGCCGATGTTGACGACGGTGCGGATCCGCTTGCCGGTGTGGCCCGTCCACTCGCCGCTGCGGACGCGGTCGGCGAAGGCGGCCATCTTGTCGAGCACCGCGTGCACGGCGGGGACGACGTTCTCGCCGTCGACCTCGACCACGGCGTCGCGCGGGGCGCGCAGCGCGGTGTGCAGGACGGCGCGGTCCTCGGTGATGTTGATCTTCTCGCCGCGGAACATGGCGTCCCGCAGGGCGGCGACGCCGGTGGCGCCGGCGAGGTCGCGCAGCAGGGCGAGCGTCTCGTCGGTCACCAGCTGCTTGGAGTAGTCGACGTGCAGGTCGCCGACGGTCAGGGTGTACCGGCTGCCGCGCTCGGGGTCGGCGTCGAACAGCCCGCGCAGGTGCTGCTCGCCCAGCTCCTCGCGGTGCTTGGCCAGCGCGGCCCACTGGGGGGTTCGGTCCAGGGGGATGCGAGAGCCGGGGCGGTTCTCCGACATCGGTTGCTCCTTGAATCATCCGGATGCGTTACCTGCGGGGCCCGGCGGGAGGGTAGCGCGAGGTCCGGCGGCAGCGTGGTGCTTGGCGCCGACTCCGTTGACGGCCTTGCCCGCGGCCAGCCTATCCCCGGCCGGCCTGCTCACTTGCGCGCCGAGCGGAGGTCGAGCTCGCGCAGCACCCGGTCGGCCATCCCGGGGTCGCTGCCCGGCTCCCCACGGGCCGTCAGCACCTCCCGGCGGGAGGCGGCGATCATCTCCTGCTCGACCTCGGCCGCCTGCCGCCAGCGGGCGAGGCGGCGCTTGGCCTCGGCGGCCTCGTCCTCCTCGTACCGCTCGGGGTAGAGCCGGGCGAGCCGGTCGTGCTGGCGTTCGCGGAGCCGGTCGACGAGTTCGACGGGCAGCCGGCGCTCCTCCTCCAGTTCCTCCAGTCGGCGCAGTCCGGCCTTCGCGGCCCGCCAGCGCAGCACCCGCAGCGCCTCGTCGTGGACGTCGGGGTGGTCGCGCAGGGCGAGCAGCCGCACCAGCCAGGGCAGCGAGAGCCCCTGCACCAGGAGGGTGAAGAGCACCACGCAGAAGGCCACGAAGACGATCTCGCTGCGGGCCGGGAAGGCCCCGCCGCCGTGCACGGTGAGCGGCACCGCGAGGGCGAGCGCCACGGTGGCGACCCCGCGCATCCCGGACCACCAGAGCACCACGGTCTCGCGCCAGCTGATCGGGGTGTCCTCCTCGCCGTGGGTGAGCCGCTCGGAGATCCAGGCGGCGGGCAGCAGCCACAGCAGCCGGACGAGCACCACCGCGGCGATCACCCAGGCGGTGTCGCCGAGCATGCCGTGCCAGCTGGAGCGGACGTCGGCCAGCACGGTGCTCAGCTCCAGGCCGATCAGGCCGAAGGCCACCCCGGTGATCAGGATCTCGACGATCTCCCAGAAGGCGTTGCCGACCAGCCGGAAGGACACGTCGTCCGCGTCGGCGGCCCGGTCGGCGAGGTACAGCGCGCAGACCACCACGGCGAGCACGCCGGAGCCGTGCGCCTCCTCGGCGAGGGTGTAGGCGGCGAACGGGACGAGCAGGTTGAGCGCGACCTGCTGGGTGGGGTCGTCGAGGCGGCCGGCCAGCCAGGTGTTCAGCCAGCCCAGGGCGATCCCGAGGACGACCGCGACCACCGCGGACAGCACCAGCCGCAGCGCCGCGTCCGCGCCGGAGAAGTGGCCGCTGACCACCGCCTCGATGGCCAGCGAGTAGATGACGATCGCGGTGACGTCGTTGAACAGGCCCTCGCCCTCCAGCACCGCGACCAGGCGGCGCGGCAGGCCGATCGAGCCGGCCACCGCGACCGCCGCCACCGGGTCGGGCGGCGAGACGAGCGCGCCGAGCGCCACCGCCGCGGCGAGCGGCAGACCGGGCACCCGCCACTGGAAGACGGCTGCCACCACGGTCGTGGTGACGGCGACCAGGGCGACCGCCAGCAGCAGGATCGGCCGGACGTTGGCCCGGAAGTAGCGCACGGAGGAGCGGCGGGCCACCGCGAAGATCAGCGGGGGCAGCACCAGCGGCAGGATGAAGTCCGGGTCGACCCGCACGTTGGGGATCTGCGGGACGAGCGCCATGGCCAGGCCGAGCAGTGTCATGAGCACCGGCTGCGGCACGTGGATGCGGCGGGCGAGCGGCATCGTCACCACGGACGCGAGGAGCACCAGGAACAGCAGCGACAGCTGGGCCACCCATCCACTCCCTGTCCGTACGCCCCGGTCCGTGCGACATGCGGTCCATTACCCCGCAGATCAGCATAAATGTGACTAAGCACCCGCCCGGCGCGGCTCGCCGGGCACGCGGACGGGAGCGGGCACGGGAGCGGGAGGTGGCCGGTGCGGGCGCTGGAGTACCCGGGGCCGGGCGCTGCGGCCGGCGCCCCGCGGACCGTCGAGACGGCGGTGCCGCGGGCCGGACCCGGGCAGGTCCTCGTCCGGGTGGAGGCCGCCGGACTGCCGCCGGCCGACGGTGCGCCGGCCGGGGTGCCGGGCACGGAGTTCGCCGGGGTGGTGGTGCAGCTCGGCCCGGGCACCTACGGCCTGGAGGTCGGCGACGAGGTGCTCGGGCACTGCCCGTCCGGCGCCTGCGCCGAGTACGCCGCCGCCGACGCCGACCGGGTGGCGCACCGGCCCGCCGCCCTGCCCTGGGCCGAGGCGGCGCTGCTGCCCGTCACCGCGGCGGGTGTGCGGTCCGCCCTCGACCGGCTCGGGGTGCGGCGCGGCCGGACCCTGCTGGTGCACGGCGCCGGCGC
>NZ_JBEYFP010000506.1:0-4325 GCF_040634455.1 Kitasatospora sp. NPDC007106 | reverse complement strand
GGGCTGCGGACCGTCCTGGTGGAGCGCTCCGCGACCGGCGGCCAGGCCGGCCAGAGCTCGCGCATCGAGAACTACCTCGGCTTCCCGGACGGCGTGTCCGGGGCGCAGCTCACCGACCGGGCGCGGCGCCAGGCGGCGAAGTTCGGTGCCGAGATCCTCACCGCGCGGGAGGTCACCGGGCTGGAGGTCGGCGGCGCCGCGCGGGTCGTCCGGTTCGCCGACGGCTCGGCGATCGCCGGGCACGCGGTGATCCTGGCGACGGGCGTGTCCTACCGGCAGCTGGACGCGCCGGGGGCGGCGGAGCTGACCGGGTGCGGGGTGTTCTACGGCTCGGCGCTGACCGAGGCGGCCGCCTGCCAGGGCCAGGACGTGTACATCGTCGGCGGCGCCAACTCGGCCGGCCAGGCCGCCCTGTTCCTGGCCCGCAGCGCCAAGTCGGTGACCCTGGTGGTGCGCAGGCCCTCGCTGGCGGCGACCATGTCGCACTACCTCGTCCAGCAGGTCGAGGAGGCCCCGGAGATCTCCGTCCGCGCCAACACCGTGGTGGAGGCGGCGCACGGCGAGCACCAGCTGGAGCGGCTGACGCTGCGCGACACCGAGTCCGGCGGGAGCGAACTCGTCGACGCGCAGTGGATGTTCGTGTTCATCGGGGCGGCGCCGCGGACGGACTGGCTGGAGGGCACGGTGCTCCGGGACTCCCGCGGGTTCATCCTGACCGGCCCGGACCTGGCACCGGAGGGCCGGCTGCCGGCCGGCTGGGAGCTGGACCGCCCGCCCTACCACCTGGAGACGAACGTCCCCGGCGTGTTCGTCGCCGGGGACGCCCGCGCCGAGTCGGCCAAACGCGTCGCCTCCGCCGTCGGCGAGGGCGCGATGGCCGTGATGCTCGCCCACCGCTACCTGGAGCAGTCATGACCGGCCGTCCGATGCCCTGCGATCCGGTGGAGCTCTCCACCCTCTTCCTGTTCGAGGAGCTCGACCCGGAGCAGCTGGACCGGCTCTGCCGGGAGGGCTCGGTGGTGGAGTTCGACGCGGGGCCGGTGTACGCCGAGGGTGATCCGGCGAGCTGCTTCTACGTGCTGCTGGAGGGCACGGTGGTGCTCTCGCGCAAGGTCGGCGACTCCGACGTGGAGGTCACCCGGACCTCCGACCGCGGGGTGTACGCGGGGGCGTTCCAGTCCTACCTGGGCGACCGGGTGCCGCAGGTGTACAACAGCTCGCTGCAGGTGCCGGAGCGTTCGCGGTTCTTCGTGCTGCCGGCGGAGACCTTCGCGCAGGTGATGCGGGAGTGGTTCCCGATGGCCGTGCACCTGCTGGAGGGGCTGTTCTTCGGGTACAAGAGCGCGCAGGCCGCGGTCGGGCAGCGGGAGCGGCTGCTCGCCCTGGGGGCGCTGTCCGCCGGGCTCACCCACGAGTTGAACAATCCCGCGGCGGCGGCCGTCCGGGCCACCTCGGCGCTGCGCGAGCGGGTCGCCGGGATGCGCCACAAGCTGGGCGCGATCGCGGCGGGCCCGTTCCGGCGGGAGAGCCTGGAGTCGCTGGTCGAGGTCCAGGAGCGGACGGCGGAGCGGGTCGCCAAGGCGGTCGCGCTCAGCCCGCTGGAGGCCTCGGACCGCGAGGACGCGCTCGCCGACTGGCTGGACGGGCACGGCATCGCGGGCGGCTGGCAGTTGGCCCCGACCTTCGTCCAGGCCGGCCTGGACACCGACTGGCTCGACCAGGTCGCGGCGCGGGTGGACGAGGGCCTGTTGGAGGGGGCGGTGCGGTGGCTCAACTACACCGTCGAGACCGAGCTGTTGATGAACGAGATCGAGGAGTCCACCAACCGCGTCTCGGCGCTCGTCACCGCGGCGAAGCAGTACTCGCAGCTCGACCGGGCGCCGTACGGCACGGCCGACGTGCACGAGCTGATCGACAGCACGCTGCTGATGGTCTCCGGGAAGATCGGCCCGCGGATCCGGGTGGTCAAGGAGTACGACCGGACGCTGCCGGCGATCCCCGCCTACCCGGGCGAGCTCAACCAGGTGTGGACGAACCTGATCGACAACGCCGTCGCCGCGATGGACGGCGACGGCGGCGAGGGCACGCTGACGGTGCGCACCGCGCGCGACGGCGACCGGCTGCTCGTGGAGTTCGGCGACACCGGCCCGGGCGTGCCGGAGGAGATCCGCGACCGCATCTTCGACCCGTTCTTCACCACCAAGCCGGTGGGCGAGGGGACGGGCCTCGGCCTCGACATCTCCTGGCGCATCGTCGTCAACAAGCACCACGGCGACCTGCGGGTGGAGTCCGTGCCGGGCGACACCCGGTTCCAGGTGCGCCTGCCGCTGACCGCACCGGGCGCGGGCACGGCCGAGCAGCCTTCCTGAGCGGCCGCCGGGCCGCCCGACCGACAGAGCGAGGTGGACGGGATGGGATACATCGGCACGGTGGGGCTGGTGCTCCACCCGGAGCGCCAGTGCTCGTCCACCGTGGACGCCGTTCTCGACTGGGGGCACGGGCGGGGTGCGAAGGTGCTGGGGATGGCCGAGGAGGTGCACCGGATCGGCTGCCGGGCGATCCCGGTCGGGGCCGAGGAGATGACGGCGTCCGCGGACCTGCTGATCAGCCTGGGCGGGGACGGCACCATGCTGCGGGCGCTGCGCCTCGCGGTCGGCGGGCACGCGCCCGTGCTCGGGGTGAACGTCGGGCGGCTGGGGTTCCTGGCCGAGGTCGACATCCCGGAGCTGCCGTCGGCGCTGGACGCGATCGACGAGCACCGGTTCACGGTGGAGCAGCGGTCCGGCGTCCGGGCCGGGTTCGAGGCGGGGTACGAGACGGCGCTCAACGACGTGGTGCTGGTGCGCAGTCCGGGGCAGCGCTCGGCGGAGGTCGCCGTGCGCGTCCAGGAGCAGCCGTTCGTGCAGTACACGGCGGACGCGGTGGTGGTCGCCACGCCCACCGGGTCGACCGCGTACAGCTTCTCCGCCGGGGGCCCGATCGTGTCGCCCAACGCCGAGGGGCTGCTGATCACGCCGGTGGCGCCGCACGCGGTGTTCAACCGTTCGGTCTTCCTCTCCGCGGGCGAGCGGCTGTCGTTGGAGGTGCTGGCGCACAGCGGGGACCTCGCCGTGGAGGCGGACGGCCGGCTGGTCGGCCATGTCCGCCCGGGTGACGTGGTCGAGGTGACCATGCTGCCGGCCGCGGCCCGGGTGGTCCGGCTCGGCCGCACCACGTTCTACCAGCGGGCGCAGCGCAAGCTCCGTCTCTCCGGTTCGGCCGAGCCGGACTGACGGGCGGGGCCCGCGCGCCCCGCTGACGGGCCGTCGGTGGGGACGGCGCGCCGTACCGCGCCCGGGTTTCACTCCTTCAGGTGGTCGTTCGTGGCGGAACGATCTGTACCGCTCCGCCCGCCATAGTCTTTCGCCCACGAACGGCTGCGCTCGCGGCCCGACCACCTTCCATTGGAGGAAGCATCCCCATGCTCGACGAGGTCGTGCGGGCGGCGATCCACCCCGCCATCGGGATCGCCCGGGTGGGCAACTCGCCGGAGGAGTTCTACCTCGCACCCGAGGTGCCCGACCCCCTGCCGGAGGCACCCGGCTTCTACAAGGACGCCGCCGGGGCGATCAAGCGCGAGGCCGCGCGGTTCCGCGTCTACGGCTACGACGCCCGCGGCGAGGTCGTCGCCGAGCTCACGCCCGACAACGCCGACATCCGGTGGACGGCGCACCTGGCCAACAAGAAGGCCGCCTGGTACCAGTTCCAGCTGGCCCTGGACATCCCGGACGCCGCCCTCGCCAAGCCGGCCGAGCTGCGCAACAAGGACATCACCGGGGACCTCCGCCGGGACCTCGTCATCGACCCCGGGGCGATCGGGATCTCCGGCCGCAGCGTCTCCGGGCCGGACTTCCACTTCCGCGGCGGCACCTTCATGGGCAAGGAGGTCTACCTCGGCGAGCTGCGCACCGACGAGGACGGCCGGCTGCTGGTGTTCGGCGGCTTCGGCGCGTCGGCCTCGTACAACGGCGTGCCGGTGCACACCTACGCCAACAACGACGGCTGGCACGACGACGTCGCCGACGGCCCGGTCACCGCGGAGGTCACCGTCGGCGGCCGCAGCGTGCCGGTCGACCCGGCCTGGGTGCTCGTCGGGCCGCCGAACTACGCCCCCGCGCTCAAGGGCATCCGCACCCTCTACGACCTGCTGTTCGACGTGTTCGTCGGCACCGGCGCACTGCCCTTTCCGGAGATGAACAGCGGGTCGGTCTCGAAGTTGACGAAGACCGGTGCGAGCTCGACCTCGTCCACACCGAAGGCCACACCCAGCTCGGGGTGCTCGAAGC
>NZ_JBEYFP010000505.1:0-4325 GCF_040634455.1 Kitasatospora sp. NPDC007106 | reverse complement strand
GGCCAGGTCGGCCAGGTCGGCCAGGAACTGGATTGCCCCGCCGGTGCAGTGCCACCGAACGGAGCTCCGTGATGCGACGGTGACCGTCCACTCCTGTGGTCCCGCGGGGTTCGTGTTCCGGAGAAAGAAGTCGCCGCTGTTCGAAGCTGCCCGGCGAAGCAGTCCACCCGGGGCTCGGGGCTTCGGCGAAGTCGGGGTGAGGGGTCGTTCCGGGCGGGTGCAGGTTGTGCCGGTGCTCCAACGCCAACCGCTCGGGTGACGGGGCACGCGGCCCGCAGCCATCGGCGCGTGCTCGGACTGGCGCCGCGCGGGTGCTGCCGACCGGATCCGGGTACGTACACCGGCATGTCCGCCTCTGCCTTGTCCTTCGGTTCCGCTGCCCATCTCTACGACTCGATCCGGCCCACCTACCCGGTGCGGGCGGTCGCCTGGGCCGTCGGCGCCGCGCCGATGCGTGTCCTGGATCTGGGGGCGGGCACGGGGCTACTGGCCGGCGCGTTGCGCGCCGCCGGCCACGAGGTGGTCGCGGTCGAGCCCGACGAGCGGATGCGCGCCGTGGCCGCCGAACGCCACCCGGGCACGCGGGTGCTCGCCGGCAGCGCCGAGGACATCCCGTTGCCGGACGGGTCCGTCGACGCCGTCGTGGTCGGGCAGGCCTACCACTGGTTCACCCCGCAGGACGCGCTGCCGCAGATCCACCGGGTGCTGCGCGAGGGCGGCGTCTTCGCCGCGCTGTGGAACATCCGTGACGACCGGACCCCGTGGGTGGCCGCGCTTTCCGGCATCGCCGGCAGCGAGGGGTACGGTCTGGAGAGCGCCTGGCAGTACGGGCCGGTGACGCCGTGGTTCACCGAACCCGAACGCGGCCTGATCGAGCACACCGTGACCGTCCCGACGGACCGGCTGATCGACCTGGTCCGGTCCCGTTCCTCCTACCTGACCGCCGACGCCGCCGAGCAGGCCCGCTTGGACCGGGAGATCGGCGAGTTGGCCGCCACCGACCCGGCCCTGGCCGGCCGCGACAGCGTCGAGATGCCCTACCGGACCTGCGTCTACCGGATGCGGCGGGCCTGATTCCCGGCCAGAGCCCCCGGCACGCTCATGGCAGTTGCATCCGTTGCTCCCGGTGGAGAACACTGCGGCCGAACTCGGGCATGTCCGAACGGCGAGGGCAGTGCAGCGCCCGGAAGGCGTGCGGCCCTGAAACGACAAAGGGCAGGGCGCCGTTGGGTCGGTGAAGGGCCCCGGGCCGGAGCGTGGTGCACGGGGGCGGCCGTTCTCACCGCCTGCTGGACGGCCATGGGCCGGTGTCCCACTCCCGCGGTCTCCGGGTCGCCTCTGGTGGGTTCCCGCCGGCCACGGCGGGGTGCGGTTCGTCCGGCTCCGACCAGCGGGTCAACTGCTCCGGCGGGCACGCAGGCCAGGACTCGGCCGACTGGAAGACGGTCCGCCGCCACGGCGGGACCGCCTGGTCCGTTCAACAGCACCGCCCACCGGCCCGCGATCGACGCGATCCACCTGCAGCAGCGGTGCCTGGAGCAACCGGGTCACCAGCGGGAGCGCACCACACCGTCGCTGTCCGGCAGGACAGCACACAGCAGCGGGTGGCGTGCGTCGAGGTGCAGGGGCAGGGCGGAAGCCGCTCGTGCATCGGCCACGTGGGCGGCGAGCTCCCGGTACTCGCTGTCGTCGACGATCGCATGGGTGATCGTCCCGTCCTGCGCCTGCCAGACGAACTCCACCGGCCCCTCCTCGGGCAGCGCGGCAAGGGCCGCGCCGACGTCCGGAGTCAGGCCGGGCCAAACGGTCAGCAGGGCGCGCGGGCCCAGCCCGGTGCGCACCTCGTCGAGGTTCTCCGGCGTCAGGCGGTGCCAGCGTGAGGCGTTACGGACGAAGGTCTCCTCGAGGAGCAGCGTCCGCCTTGAGGCCAGCGCCGTGCGCACGCGCGTCCAGAAGGGTTCGTCGGCCGGCTCCGTCACCTCCGCCTCGTCGGACTCGGCGGCGTAGGGAGAAGCCGTCAGCGGTTCCGGAAAGAGGCCGAGCTCCCGGGCACGGGCCACGGCGTCCGCGCAGGGCAGGGCGCTGCCGACGTACACGTACTGGTCCCACCCCACGTGCACGGTGAAGGCGTCCCCGGCCTCCAGGCGGCACCAGGCACCCTGGTCGCGGAGCATGGCCCGGACCAGTTCCAGGGCGACCGGAAGGGAAACCTCCGCCCCGTCGTGGTAGCCGGTGAGGTCGGGCGGGAAGAGCCTGCCGAGGCCGTGCCCGTCAACCGGCGGCTCCGCGCCGAAGTGGACGACGCCGGTGACCCCCGGCTCACGGATCTGCAACCGGACGACGCCCGACGCCTCCGCGAAGGCGGCGACGGCCGCCAGGTAGGCCGCTTCAACAGGTCCGTGGTCGCTGACCGCGTCCTCGGCGCCGCAGTAGTGGCCGTGCTCGTCACGGTCAGCGGGGTCGTATTTGGTGATCCGGTGCACGAAGGACGGCGGCACGCTGCTCCTCGGACGGGTGAAATCGGACGGGTGAAAGGAGTGCCAGCGTAGTTCTGGTCCCGAAGCGCGCGGTCCTGAAACGACACCGGCCCGGTACCGACGGGTCGGTGCCGAGCCCTGGGCCGAAGAGTGGTGCGCGTACCGGTGGAGCCGCCGTCCTCACAGCCCTGCCGGGGGCGGCGACGAGCAGCTGAACCAGGTTCACCGGGTCGCGCTGTTCAGGTGCGGCTCGGGACGCACGGCCCTCGCGTCTTCGAAGACACCCGGCCGCGGCATCAGCCCGGCCGGGTCCGCGCGGGCAGTGCAGCCGTCCACCAGCGCCCGCTCCTTCGCGTCCTGACCACGCTGCACCTACGCCCGGACCCACCCACCCCGTGACACTTCAGAAGTCCGCAGCGCTTGACCTGTACAGGACGCCGAAGCCGGACACCGGCTCCAGGCGCAACGGGCACACACGGGGAGGACGCTCGGTGTCAGCTGGAGCGGAAGGCGGAGAGCCGATGAAGCCTGCGTGGCCCGATCCGGTCAGGAGCGAGCCGCACGGGCCGGAACGAGGACCGGGCACCGGACTGTGGAGCGAACCGGGAGCAGGCCGTATGGAACTGTTCGCCGGGCCCCTCGATGGTTCCTATCTGGATGTCCTCCCGCTCACCCTCACGGAAATCACCGGCGGCGTAGCACTCGACTCGGGCGAGCGCTGCACTCACCCGGGCGGCCTCTCCGTGTACCGCTGGTCGCCAGCACATCCGGGGCGGATGTGCTGGGAGGGTGACATCGCGCCGTAGAGGGTCGCGCGGCAACACCGCTCCAGCGGCAGCAGGCGGCTCCACTCCGTGTTGCGCCAAGCGCATGTACCCGCCGGGCCGGCCCTGCGGCGTCCCGCGAAGCCCAACGGGACTGATCACCTTGCGGTCACCCCGGTGACCACTACCGGGACCTCCCCCCGAACCACTGCTCAGGTCTCTGGAGCGAAGCCTCCACGTACCCGGAGCGGCAGACCGGGGATCTGCAGGTCCCCGTCGACCTGGCTGACCAACCAGCTGGGGACGTCCTGGTCGTACTCCTCCCAGGCGCCCCACTGGCGGGAACCGGACGCCGATCCCCCAGGAGCCGTCCGCACGGGGGATCAGGAAGCAGGCGTCGCCCTCCTGGGTGTTGGCCCACAGCACCATCCCACGCTCACGGGGATGGAGGTCGTACGGAATCCTGCGCGGCACCAGCGCCTGGTACAGCGGTCCCGTCGTGTTCATCAGATCCAGCATGGTGTACCCGGCGCTCTTCGGGTGGAACACCGACAGGAAGTCGCCGACCACGCCGGGGCCGTACGCGGCGACGAACTGCTTGTACTCCGTCGGCAGTTCCCCGGCCACCTCCTCGATGGCTCCCCACGCCTCCACGTCCGAGTAGCCCCGGGCAGGCCGAAGCATCGTTCAACGTCCTCTGCGGCGACCACGAAGACTCTCCACTCTCCCGTCCTGTCGGCACGCACAGTGTGGAACATCTGACCACGCCCTCAGATCGGCGGTCATTACCGCTGCATCACGCTCACGGTGCCCCCTACGGTCGATTCTGCTCGGCAGCGGAGCAGACACAGGTCCTCAATCGATCGACGTGCGCGACGCAGCCGCGCGGCGCTCGTGGCGCCACTGCAGGGTCCCGGTGGCCTTGGTCCAACCCGGACGGAGCAGGCCGAGGATGGATGCCCAGGCTGCTTCACCGAGCAGGGCGTCGCTGCGGGCCGTCCCTCCGTAGGCGAAGGTCTTCGAGGGTGCGGCGGGGCCTTCACCCGGGAAGCGCGGCCGGTGTCCGGCGTCGTCGCGGGTCACC
>NZ_JBEYFP010000504.1:0-4338 GCF_040634455.1 Kitasatospora sp. NPDC007106 | reverse complement strand
GGCGTTCCGAGGGCCCGGCTCACCGACGCGACCGGGCCCTCGGGCCGACGCCGTGCCCAGCCCTGCCCCGCCCGCCGCGGTTCAGGACGCCCGGCGCGGTGCGGCCTCCTTGGCGGTGGTCTTCGCTGCCGTCTTCTTCGCAGCCGCGGCGGTCCGCTCGGTCGGGGCCTTGCGGGCCGCCGCGGCCTTCTTGGCCGGCGCCTTCTTCGCCGGGGTCTTCCGGGTGGACACCTTTCCAGGTGACCTGTGGCATGACCTGCCGCTTTCATGGGGATTTACCACGGTATGCCGGAGCGACAGGTCACGGAAGTCGAAGGCCGCCGCCTGGTCCTCTCCCACCTGGACAAGGTGCTGTGGCCGGCCACCGGCTGGACGAAGGGCCAGGCCCTCTACTACTACGCCCAGGTCGCGCCGCACCTGCTGCCGCACGTCCGGCGCCGGCCGGCCACCCTGCTGCGCTTCCCCTCCGGGGTCGGCGAGGAGGGCTTCTTCGCCAAGAACCCGCCGCCCGGCCTGCCCGACTGGGTCCGCACCATGGTCGTCGACAGCCACGAGGGGCCCAAGGACCGCGTCACCGTCGACGACCTGCCCACCCTGATGGCCCTCGCCAACGGGTACGCCCTCGAACTCCACGTGCCGCAGTGGAACGCCGACACCGGGCCCGCTGACCACGACCGGCTGGTCATCGACCTCGACCCGGGCCCCGGCGCCGACGTCATGCTCTGCTGCGCGGTCGCCCTGCTCGTCCGCGAACGCCTCGCCGAGGACGGCCTCACCGCCCACGTCAAGACCTCCGGCAGCAAGGGCCTCCACCTGTACGCGGCACTGCGGCCGAGCGGGGCCTCCGCCGTCGTCGGCTACGCCCGCACGCTCGCCGAACGCCTGGCCGCCGACCACCCCCGCCACGTGGTCAGCAGGATGGCCAAGGCGCTGCGCCGCGGCAAGGTCTTCGTCGACTGGTCGCAGAACACCACCGCGAAGACCACCGCGGCGCCCTACACCCTGCGCGCCACCGCGACCCCCGGCGTCTCCACCCCGATCACCTGGGCCGAGGTCGAGCAGTGCACCGCCCCCGGCGACCTCGCGTTCACCCCCGAGGACGTCCTCGCCCGCACCGCCGAGCACGGCGACCTGTTGGCCCCGCTCCTCGGCGAAGCGGCGGAACTCCCGGACAGCGACTGACCGTTGCGGTCCCGACGGCCGGCCTCCGTCACCCGGCCGCCGTCCACAGGCGGCGTGCCCGGGCGACCTCCTCGCGGCGGACGGCCTGCTTCCGGCGGTACGCCCAGGGGCCCCACCAGTCCGGTGCAAAGGGCGGGAGGACGCGGGCGGCGGCCTGGTCGGGATGCAGGCCGAGGCGGCGCAGCGGGGCGGCGCGGACCCGGACGGTGACGTGGCCGCGCCAGCGCCCGCCGAGCGCGGGATCGGGCCCGCAGGCCAGGTCGTGGCGGACGTCCTGCCCGTCGAGCGGCGACCAGTCGATGCCGCGGTCGCGCAGTCAAACGGCGAGGGCGAACCCCGGGCGCGGCAGACCGGACAGGTTCTCGACGGTGAAGAGGGTCACCCATTCCCCGGGATCGGTGGTGCTCGTGGTGTCCATCGACCCAGCCTGCCAGTGCGGCTGACGCCCTGTCGCCCGGATTTCCGGGCGCCTGCCGGACGGTCGGACCCGGCCGGTAGGGTCCCGGGTATGACACACGGGTTCGATCTCGTCGAAGGTGTCGCGGCCGGTCTCGAAGACCGTGCGGCGGCCTGGTGGTTCGTGCAGGACTTCGCGGAGCACTGGGTCGCTCCGCTCGCGGAGGGCGACGGCTGGGCGGAGGCCGACCTCGCCGCCGCGGAGGAGCGGCTCGGCCACCGGCTGCCCGCGGCGCTCCGCGAGGCCTACGGCCGGTTCGGCCGGCGCACCGACCTCACCGCCAACCGCGACCCGCTGCTCGACCCCGCGGAGCTCCACCTCGACGCCGGGGGCCACCTGCTGGTCCTCCGCCACGCGAAGGAGGGCGCCACCGCCTGGGGCGTCCCGCTCGACGAACTGCACCGGCCCGACCCGGCCGTGGTGCTGGAGAGCGACGGCAGCCGGCGGCCCTGGCTGGACCGGCTCTCGGTGGCCCTGGTCGAACTCGTCCTCTCCGAGTCCCTGCACGCCCCCGACGGCCACGCCGACCTCCTCGAACCGCTCGACGTCGCGACGCTCCTCGCCCTCGAGGACGGCTACGTCCAACTGCCCTTCCCCGACTACCCGGTGTTCTCCGCCCCGGCCGGCAGCCGCTGGTTCGCCGGGGACGACGTGCTGCTCCGCGCGGACGACGGCGGCGCCCTCCGCGCCCGCGCCCGCACCGCCGAGGCCCTCGACGGCCTCCGCAAGGACCTCCCCGGCAACTGGCTGCGCGCGGACGGCGCGTGAGGCGGGCGATCCCCCTGCCCCGCACGGACGGTGCCGGCGCGCCGGTGAACGGCGGCACCGTCCGGGCCGCGACGGGAGCGGAGCCGGTGCGGTGACGGAAGCGGCGCAGGACGTGCGGGACGCCGGGGCGACGGGCCACGGTCCGAGCCTGTGGCGGCAGCGGGACTTCATGCTGCTGTGGGGCGGCCAGACGGTCAGTGAGACGGGATCGGCGGTCACCGAGGTCGCCCTGCCGCTGCTCGCGGTCGTCGCGCTCGGCGCGAGCACCTTCCAGGTCGGCCTGTTGACCGCGGCCACCACACTGGCGTTCGCGGTGATCGCGCTGCCGGCCGGTGCGATGGTGGACGGCACCGCCAAGCGCTCCGTCATGATCGTCTGCAATCTGCTCCGGCTGGTGATCATCGGATCGGTCCCGCTGGCCGCGGCGTTCGGCGTCCTGACGATGGCCCAGCTGTACGCGGTCGCCGTGGCGGCGGGCGTCTGCTCGGTGTTCTTCGACGTCTCGTACCAGAGCTACGTGCCGTCGCTCGTCCGCGCCGAGCACCTGATGAACGCCAACGGCAAGCTCGGGACCACCCAGGCACTCGCACAGTTCGGCGGGCCGGGGCTGGGCAGCGGGCTGGTCTGGTCGGTCGGCGCCGCGGGGGCGATGACGGCCGACGCGCTGTCCTACGCGCTCTCGGTCCTGTCGGTCCTCGGGATCAGGACCCGGGAGGAGCGTCCGCGGGCGCGGCCGGCGGACGGGACGCTGCGCCGCCGGATCGCCGAGGGCCTGAGGTTCGTCCTCGGGCACCGCATCCTGCGCCGGGTCGTGGCGTGCACCGCCACCGCGAACCTGTTCTCCGGCATGGTCTCGGCGCTGGCGATGGTCTTCCTCGTCCGGGTGCTGCACGTGGGGCCCGCGCTGACCGGGCTGGTGATGGCGGCCGCGGCCGTCGGCGGGATCGCCGGAGGGCTGTTCGCCGGCCGGCTGGCCGAGCGGCTCGGCTCGGCCCGGATCATCTGGGTGTCGATGCTGGTGTTCGGCGCGCCGCAGGTCGTCGCGGCGGCCGCCCGGCCCGGCTGGGGGGTGCTGCTCTTCCCGCTGGGCTGGGGCGTCGCGGGCTTCTCCGCGATGGTCTACAACGTCGCGCAGCTCAGCTACCGGCAGTCGGTGACACCGCCGGAGCTGATGGGCCGGATGAACGCGGCCGTCCGCTGGGTCGTCTGGGGCACCCTGCCGGTCGGCGGCGTCCTCGGCGGGCTGCTCGGCACGCTGATCGGGATCCGGCCCGCACTCGGGCTGGCCCTCGTCGGCACCTGGGCGGCCGGCTGGTTCGTCTTCTTCTCCCCGCTCCGCCGGCTGCGCGACGTCCCCGGCCCCGAATCCGCCACGGCCGCACCCTGACGGCCGCCGCACGGCCACCCGGACTCCCCGGGTGGCCGTGAGCGGGTCCTTACGGAAGTCGTACGGACCGCCGGGGCCGGGCGGCAGGCCCCGGCCGTCTGCCTATCCTCGGAGGCGTGAACGCGTCCGACGGCGACAGCCGACCCCCGAACGCCGGCCGCATCCTGGTGGTCGACGACGATCCGACCGTCGCCGAGGTCGTCACCGGCTACCTCCGGCGGGCCGGCTACACCGTCGACCGGGCCGCCGACGGCCACCAGGCGCTGGCCGCCGCCGCGCACGGCCCCGACCTGGTGGTGCTCGACCTGATGCTGCCCGGCATCGACGGCCTGGAGGTCTGCCGCCGGCTGCGCGCGACCGAGCACGGCGCCCGGCTGCCGGTGGTGATGCTCACCGCGAAGGGCGACGAGTCCGACCGCATCCTCGGCCTGGAACTCGGCGCGGACGACTACGTCACCAAGCCGTTCAGCCCGCGCGAACTGGTGCTGCGGGTGCGCTCCGTGCTGCGCCGCGCCGGGGCCGCGGCCGCCCCGCCCTCCGCGGC
>NZ_JBEYFP010000503.1:0-4344 GCF_040634455.1 Kitasatospora sp. NPDC007106 | reverse complement strand
CGGCCCCCGGCCGCGCACGCCGTGAATCGACGAGGGGCCCCGACCGCACCAGGTCGGGGCCCTCCGCGTGTCCCGGGCTTCGGGCCGCAGGACTCGGGGTCCCTCCGTTGCGCGGACCTCGGGCCGCGGGTTCAGACGGGCAGCCGCCGGGTCGGTGCCGCCGCGTCGGCGAGCCGGATCGCGGGGGTGACGACCGCCCGGGGCGGCCCGTCCACTGCGGCCGGTGCGGCAGCGGCGTTCCACTCGGCCTTGCCCGGGCCCGGCCGCAGCTGCACGGCCTGCCGTTCACCGGCCTTGCGCAGGACGATCCGGGCCGGTTCTGGTGCCTGCGGGTCGAGCCACACCTCGTTGCCGCCGAAGGAGCAGTCCAGCACGGCGATGTCGTCCGGCTCGCCGTCCGCGGTGGCCCGGAACGCGACGCCGGCCTTCCGATAGCCCGTCAGGTGGCTCCGACCGATCGTCACCGTCGTTCCGGCGAGCTGGTGTTTGGCCGTGGCGACCGCGTAGTCGGACTGGCCCGCGGCGTCGATCAGCAGGCCGTCGAAGACGGTGCCCTTGTCCCGGCCGAGCGCGTGCACGGCCACTCCCCCGGCGCCGTTGCCGTACAGCACGCCGCCGTTGTAGTCGAAGTCGTTGAGGTAGGCGCCGTGCTCGACGCCCCAGCCGCCGTTGTGGTACGCGACGAAGCGTTCCAGGGTGTGGTGGTGACGGGCGTTCAGCCAGACGAAGAGGCCGTTCTCGAGGTTGTTGTGGGCCAGGCAGCGCTCGAAGGTCCAGACGCCCTCGCTGGTCTCCGGCCACTCGTAGCCCGAGGCGCCGGTGGCGCCCTGGACGCCGACGGCCACGCAGTCGCGAGCGGTGCCGCCGGTGCCGGCGCCGAGCGAGAAGCCGGTGAGCCGGTAGCCGCGGGGGTTCGGCTCGTGGACGGTGCGGGAGGCCACGCAGGACTCGTAGGTGATGTCGTCGGACGGCGCCTGCGGGGTGCGGGTGTCCAGCGGGCCGTCCCACCAGTAGGCGTCCTCCCAGGTGTTGTGGCTGATGCAGCTGCGGAAGGTGATGCCGTGGCTGGCGTGCGGGACGAAGGCGTGGCTGCCGCTGTCGCGGACCACCACGCCCTCGACGACGGTGCCGCGGGAGGTGTCGCCGAGCATGTGGAAGTGCAGGCCGTACCGGCCGAGCACGGGCTCGGTGACCGACGAGCCGTTCCAGGTCTCCTTGCCCGGCTGCCGCGGGCCGAGCCAGCGCAGCGCGGCGTGCCGGACGTCGGCCCGGCGCGAGCTGGTCAGGTGGACGTGGGCACGGCCCTCGGCGGTGCCCTCGATCCGGACGCTGCGGGTCAGGTTGAGCACCTCGGCGCCGACCGCGACGCCGCCGCCGGCGGTCACCCGCGGGTGCGGGTGTGCCAGGGGTGCGGTCAGCGTGACGGTCTTGCCGTCGACCCGTCTGATCGTGCACAGATCGTACCGGGTGGAGAATTCGTCCTCGCTCGGGGGTCCGGTCGGCGTGACGGCCAGCTCGTCGCCCGCCCGCCAGCCGACGGGCGGCTCGGCCAGCCGCAGCTCGGTGTCGCCGGCCCGCAGCGCGGCGGCGGCGCGGACCCAGGCGGTCTTGGCGGCGCCGTCCAGCCGCAGGTAGCCGGTGCCGGTCACCCAGAGCCCGGTGTCCCCCTCCACCACCGTCATGCCGCCGCCGCGGAAGCTTCGTTCGTTCACGGACGGAAATCTCAGGGTGTGCACGGAGCCGTCCGCCGGGGCCAGCGCCAGGACGCCGCGGACCTCCACGGCGCCCGCGGAGGAGAGCGTGAGGCTGCGCCCGGGGGCGAAGACCAGCGAGCCGCCCGGCTCGACCACCAGGGAGCCGATCGACGCGTCGGCGTCCAGCAGGACGCGGTCGGCGATCCTGACGGCGCTCCTCACCCCGGGGACGGCGCCGCCCCAGCCCGCCGGGTCGGACCAGCGGCGGCCCGTCAGATCGACCGGGGAGGGCGAGGGGCCGACAGGAGCCGGGGCAGCCCGCGCATGCCCGGCAGAGGGCCCTCCGGAGGCCGCAGGGAGGGGCGTGGCCGCCGACGCCGGCGCGGCCGACGAGGCGAGCGCACGGCGGGCCAACTCGCCGCCGCCGACCGCGGCCGCGGCGGTGGAGATCCCGAGCCAGACGAGCATCCTGCGCCGGCCGACCCGGCGGTGCGGCGCCGGCCGTCGCGGCACTCCGCCGGACTCCGCCTCCCGGTGCTGCCCGTGGTGATCCATGAGCGGTCGACCCCTCCCCCGGGCCGTCGCCCGGCCCCCCGTCCTGAAGCATAAACAGGCCGGTTTTCCCGGAAGGGCCTTGCCGGAAATCGACAGAAGTCGATCACGAAAAGATCAAGGGGTCGATCATGGAATATACCAAGATCGGCTGTGACCGGCATCACACATGTTTGCGGTTTGAACTTAACTCTGTCTAATGTCCTCCCACGTTCGTGGTCACACGGACCCAGTTGGCCCGAACGCCGAGTCCTGCCGGCGGTCCGACTGGCAATGCGAAACGCACTTCGGCAGGGGCGGGGGAACCAGGTAAGTCGCCCGGGAGCGGTCCAGCACCGCTCCCCGGCTTGGGGTGAAGCCGCACGCGCGGAAACGGCGAGGGATCGCCGGATCCTGCGCGCGCGGCCGGGCAACTCCAGCCCGAATCCGACAGCTCACCTCGCAGGCGTGGGAGAGGAACGCTGCTTCATGCTGTCCATCAACTCCAAGCGCGGCCGCCGCATTCTCGCCACCACCGGCGTCGTCGGCATCGGCCTCAGCATCCCGTCGCTGGCCGCCGGCACCGCCTCCGCCGCCTCGGTCTCCACCTGGGACAAGGTCGCCCAGTGCGAGTCCTCCGGCGACTGGCACATCAACACCGGCAACGGCTTCTACGGCGGCCTCCAGTTCACCAACAGCACCTGGACCTCCTTCGGCGGCGGCAGCTACGCCTCCCGCGCCGACCTGGCCACCAAGGACCAGCAGATCGCCGTCGCCGAGAAGGTGCTGGCCGTCCAGGGCCCCGGCGCCTGGCCCGTCTGCTCCGTCAAGGCCGGCCTGACCAAGGGCGGTCCGGCCCCCGAGATCAACACCGGCGGCTCCGCCTCCACCCCGGCCCCGGCGGCCACCACCCCCGCCCAGCCGGCCGCGCCGGCCGCGCCGGCCGCCTCCACCGGCTCGACCGCCTCCACCGGCACCTCGCAGGACGGCAAGGCCTGGCAGGGCCAGAAGTCCCGGCAGGGCCAGTGGAGCCACGGCGCCACCTACACCGTGCGGGCCGGCGACTGGCTGTCGACCATCGCCGAGCACAACCACGTCCAGGGCGGCTGGCAGAAGCTCTACGAGATCAACAAGTCGGTCCTGAAGAACGGTCCGCACACCATCTACCCGGGCCAGAAGCTGTCGCTGGGCACCCCCGCCAAGGCGTCCTCCACCCCGGCCCAGGCCGCCCCGGCCGCCGCCAAGCCGGCGACCACCGCGGTCAAGGCGAGCACCACCACCACGACCGCGCAGACCGCCACCGGCTCCAAGGCCGCCGCGGTCAACTTCGCGCTCTCCAAGGTGGGCCAGGCCTACATCTACGGCGGCACCGGCAACGGCGGCTGGGACTGCTCCGGCCTCACCCAGGCCGCGCTGCGCGCCGCGGGCATCTCCGTCCCGCGCGTCGCCGCCGACCAGGCCGACTACTCGACCCGCGTCTCGCTGGACAACCTGCAGCCGGGCGACCTGCTGTTCTGGTCCAACAACGGCAGCAACTCCGGCGTGCACCACGTCGCGCTCTACATCGGCGACGGCAAGTACGTCGAGGCCGCCAACCCGAGCGCCGGCGTCCGCGTCCAGACCATCGCCAACTGGGCCCCGGACTTCGCCGGCCGGGTCTGAACCGCCCCTCCCGGCGTCACACACGCCGGGGCAGGCGCCCGAAGCCGTACCTGGGTCCCTCGGCCCGGGCGCTCCTCTCCCCCTCCGCAGCCCCGGAGCGGCCTCCCGCCGCCCCGGGGCTGCGGCCTGCCCGCGCGGATAGGCTGACGCTCCCACGGAGTTGAGGAGCCGCCATGGCAGCGAAGGTCACCGTCACGCTGGACGCCGATCTGGCGATCGAGGTCATGCTGGCCGTCGGGGCGGGCAACCCGCAGGACGCGGTGGAGCTGATCGTCCGCGACTACCTGGCCCGCAGCCGCCGCACCGAGGCCCGCACCGGCGACGCCGCCGACGCCGAACGCACCACCCGCCCCCACCGCACCGTCGAAGAAGGCTGAGGCACACGCCCAGGGGGGATCAGCCGCCAGGGCGCCGGGCCGACCACCAGGTGCCCCCACGCGCCCCTGGGTCGTTGCCC
>NZ_JBEYFP010000502.1:0-4396 GCF_040634455.1 Kitasatospora sp. NPDC007106 | reverse complement strand
GTCCCCGACACCTCGGGGACGGGCCGTTGCGCACGGTCGCGGGCACCCGGTGCGGCGGTTTTCGGCCGGTCCGGCACCGCGTGGTGTGGCGGGCGTGTGTCGGCCGTCCGACGCGGCGTCACCGGCGAGTGTCGGCGGCGGCGGTGTGCCCGGGTACGTCCCGGTTCGCGGGCCCGAATGCTGCACGCCTGTGTGAAGCCTGTGCGGTGTCGGGAAAGCCTCTTTGTCGCGGACCTGCCGGACGGCAGAGTGGTGGGAGCAGCCGGCCCGTCCGCCCCACCGGACGGGCCGGTGGTGCTCCGGCCCCGCGGCGGAGGCCGGGGGGCGTCAGACGTAGCGTTCGAGGATCGACGACTCGGCCAGCCGGGAGAGCCCCTCGCGCACCGAGCGGGCCCGGGTCTCGCCCACGCCCTCGACCGTCTGCAGGTCGTCGATGCTGGCCGCCAGCAGCTTCTGCAGCCCGCCGAAGTGCTCGACCAGCCGCTCGATCACGGTGTTCGGCAGGCGGGGCACCTTGGCGAGCAGCCGGTAGCCGCGCGGCGAGACCGCCGAGTCCAGCGACTCCAGCGAGCCCGAGTAGCCGAGCGCCTTGACCACCGTCTGCAGGTCGAGCAGTTCGGCGTGGGTGAGCGCCTCCAGGTCGGCGAGCACCTCGATGACCGTCCGGCCCCTCTTCGCGGCCCGCTCGGGGAAGTAGTCCCGGGCGACGAGCTCGCGCTCCGGCTCCACGCCGGCGATCAGCTCGTCCAGCTGCAGCGAGAGCAGCCGGCCGTCGGTGCCGAGCTCCAGCACGTAGCCGGCGATCTCGGCGGCGATCAGCCGGACCATCTCCAGCCGCTGGACGACCGCGGCCACGTCGCGGACGGTCACCAGGTCCTCGATCTCCAACGCGGAGAGCGTGCCGGCGACCTCGTCCAGCCGGAGCTTGTACCGCTCCAGGGTGGCCAGCGCCTGGTTGGCGCGGGAGAGGACGGTGGTGGAGTCCTCCAGCACCCGGCGGCTGCCGTTGACGTACATCGCGATCAGCCGCATCGAGTGCGAGACGGCGACCACCGGGAACCCGGTCTGCCGGTTCACCCGCTCGGCGGTGCGGTGGCGGGTGCCCGTCTCGTCGGTCGGGATGGCGGAGTCGGGCATCAGGTGCACGCCGGCCCGGACGATCTTGGTGATGTCCTTGTCCAGGATCACCGCGCCGTCGAGCTTGCAGAGCTCGCGCAGCCGGGTGGCGGTGAACTCGACGTCCAGCACGAAACCGCCGGTGCAGAGCGACTCCACGCTCTTGTCGAAGCCGAGCACGATGAGCCCGCCGGTGTTGGCCCGCAGCACGCGCTCCAGGCCGTCCCGCAGCGCCGTGCCGGGCGCGATCGCACTGAGGGAGGCCCGCAGCAGGGCCTCCTCGCGGGGGGACCTGTCCGCCCGGTCGCTGCCTGCCACGTGACTCCTCCGGTCGAGCCGGACCGCGTGGCGCGGCGCCCGACGGTCTCTCGCTTATTACTGCACCGATTACCGATTGCCCATTAGACAGGGCAAAGTCTAACTGCGTGCGGCAATAGCGGGGCCGGAGTCAGTCGAGTTCGTCGGCCCCGACCGGCTCCCAGCCGTCCATCAGCTCCTCCGGGTGGGCCGGGACGTAGGCCTGCAGGGCCGCCCGGGCCGGGTCGCCGGCACCGCCGGGGGGAGCGGCGGCCGGCGGGGCGGACGGCTCCTGGCGGGGCCGCGCGGGCCGGCGGCGGCCCGGGATCGCCCGCAGCGCCTCACCGATGTCCGACACCTCCACCACCTTCATCCCCGGCGGCACCTTGCCCGGGTCCGGCGGGACGAGCGCGTGGGTGAAGCCCAGCCGGTGCGCCTCGGCGAGCCGTCGCTGCACGCCCGTCACCCGGCGTACCTCGCCCGCCAGGCCGACCTCGCCGATGGCGACCAGGTTGCTCGGCAGCGGGGTGTCGGAGGAGGAGCTGGCCACCGCCAGGGCGATGGCGAGGTCCGCGGAGGGCTCGGTGAGCTTCACGCCGCCGACCGTCGCGGTGTAGATGTCCTGCTTGCCCAACTTCACCCCGCCGTGGCGCTCGACGACCGCCAGGATCATCGCGATGCGCGGCGACTCCAGGCCGGAGGTCGTCCGGCGCGGCGAGGGGATCTGCGAATCCACCATCAGCGCCTGCACCTCGGCGACCAGCGGGCGCCGTCCCTCCAGGGTGACGGTCAGGCAGGTGCCCGGCACCGGCTTGTCACGCCTGGTCAGGAACAGCCCGGACGGATCGGCGAGGCCCGCGATCCCCTCGTCGTGCAGCTCGAAGCAGCCGACCTCGTCGGTCGCCCCGTAGCGGTTCTTGACCCCGCGGATGATCCGCAGCCGGGCGTGCCGGTCTCCCTCGAAGGACAGCACCACGTCGACCAGGTGCTCCAGCAGGCGGGGGCCGGCGATCTGGCCGTCCTTGGTGACGTGGCCGACCAGCAGGGTCGCCATGCCGCGCTCCTTGGAGGCCCTGATCAGCGCGTTCGCCACCTCGCGGACCTGGGCCGGGCCGCCGGGCGCGCCGTCCAGCTCGGCGGAGGCGATGGTCTGCACCGAGTCGAGGATCAGCAGCCCCGGGTTCACCGCCTCGATGTGGCCGAGCACCGCCCCGAGGTCCGACTCGGCGGCCAGGTAGAGGTGCTCGGAGAGCGCGTTGATCCGGTCGGCGCGCAGCCGGACCTGGCCGGCCGACTCCTCGCCGGTGACGTACAGCGTGCGGTGCCGGTCGCTCGCGGCCTTGGCGGCCACGTCCAGCAGCAGGGTGGACTTGCCGACGCCGGGCTCGCCCGCGAGCAGCACCACGGCACCGGGCACCAGGCCGCCGCCGAGCACCCGGTCCAGCTCCGGCACGCCGGTGGTGCGGGCCGTCGCCACCTGGCCGTCGACCTGGCCGATCGGCTTCGCCGGGGAGCTGACCGGGCCGGCCGCGGTCGTCCGCAGCGGGACGGCGCCGTACTCCTCGACGGTGCCCCAGGAGTTGCACTCCGGGCAGCGGCCCACCCACTTGGGGAGCTGGTTGCCGCACTCGGTGCAGCGGTACGCCGGGCGCGGCTTGGCGGTGGTCTTGGTGCGGGCTGCCATGCGGCCAACCGTAGCCGGTGGGTCCGACAACGCGGGCCGGCCGGTCCGCGGCGGCCCGGCCGGCCCCCGACGCGCGGGGGGGGGGCACGGGGCATCCGGGCGGCGTGCGCGGGCCGGATGCGCGCGGGGTCACGGGTGGGTCTGTGCTGTTACCCGAAAGAAGTACAAGCGCCGGGAAACCACCGGACCGGGCGAATCCCGTCCCTACCGTCGGATCCGTGACGAGCTTGCTTGAGAGCCCGGTGGCCTCCGCCGGGGCACCGGTCCTGCACGCCTACGGGCAGCACGTGGACGGCCTGTTCACCTACTGCCTCTCCGTCCTGTGCGAGCACGACGCCGCCGTGGCCGCCGTCGCCGAGGTCCGCGACCTGGCGCTGCGGCACGGCGGCCGGCTCGCCGACCCGGCGCTCCGCCGGGCCTGGCTGTACGCCCTGGCCCGGCACTGCTGCCTGCGCCGCCTGGAGTCCGGGGCCGGGGCCGCCTTCACCGGCGCCCCCGTGCGCGAGCCCGCGCCGCCGGCCGGCACCCGGTCCGGACCGCCCGCCCCCGCCGCCCCTGCCCCCGCCGGGAAGGTGCGCACCGGACGGGCCGGGGCGGGCGGACGGACCGCGGGCGCGGCGAAGGTCCCGCGCGCCGCCGGCGGCGCGCGCACGACGGCCACGGGAACCGGCACCGCCACCGGCACGGGCACGACCGGCGCGGGCGGGATCGGCCCGGCCCGCACGGCCGGGGCCGCCGTGCTCGCCCAGCGCCGCGAGGAGCTGGCCCGGCTGGCCTGGCCCGAGGCCGCCGGCACCGGCCCCGAGCAGCGCGAGGCGCTGGAGCTGGCGGTCCGTCACGGGCTGGCGCCGGAGGAGGTGGCGGCCGTGCTGGCCGTGCCGCTGCCGGCCGCCGAGGAGCTGCTGGAGACGGCCGCCGCCGAGGTCGGGCGCACCCGCGCGGCCCTGCTGGTGCTCGCCGCGGGCGGCTGCCCGGAGCTCGCCCAGCTCGGCGGGGCGGGCGCGGAGGGCCGCAGCGGCTGGGTGCTCGGCCCGGCGCTCCGCCGCGAGCTGGTGCAGCACGTGGTGGACTGCCCGACCTGCCGCGGCACCACGGAGCGGGTGGCGGCCGAGCCGCAGCCCGGTCCGGCCGGACTGGCGGACACGGCGGGGCTGCCGCTGCTGCCGGCGCCGGTCGGGCCGAGGTCCGGTTCGATGCCGGTGGTGACCGCCAGCCCGGCGATGACGATGGAGAACTCGCCACCGCCCGCCAGCACGACCTGGACGTCACCTGGCTGATCGTGGACGACGGGGGCTACGG
>NZ_JBEYFP010000501.1:0-4403 GCF_040634455.1 Kitasatospora sp. NPDC007106 | reverse complement strand
GCCTCACCGCCTGCCTCGGCAGCGCGGCCCTGGAGCTGGCCCGCCTCGACGCGGCCGGGCGGCGCACCCCGTGAGCGCGGGCGCCGTCCCCGGCCCGGGCGGTTCAGCCGGGGGTCGGGCCGCGCTGGCAGTGCGGGCACCAGACGGCGGGGCGGTCCTCGGCGTGCGGGGCGGTGCGCAGCCGGGTGCCGCAGCGCGCGCAGGGACGGCGGGCCCGGCCGTAGACCCAGGTGCGGCGGTCCGGGTGCGGGTCGCGGGTGGTGATCCGCTCGGCCCGCAGCTTGTTGGCCTCCAGCAGGTGCTGCGCCTTGGCGAGGACCCGGTCGAGCACGGCGACCTCGCCGACCGGGGTCCACGGGGTGACACCGGCCATGAAGCACAGCTCGTTGGCGTACACGTTGCCGATGCCCGCCAGGTTGCGCTGGTCGAGCAGGGCCTCGCCGACCGGCCGGGCCGGGTCGGCGGCGAGCCGGCGCAGCGCCTCGGCGGCGTCCCAGTCCGGGCCGAGCAGGTCGGGTCCGAGGTGGCCGACGGCCCGGTCCTCGTCGGCGGTGCGGAGCAGTTCGACGACGGGGAGGCGGTAGCCGACGGCGGTGCGCTCGGCGGTGCCGAGCACGGCGCGGATCTGGTGCGCCGGGCCGCCGTGCCATTTCTCTCCGGTGCGGAAGACCGCCCAGCGGCCGTCCATCCGCAGATGGGTGTGCAGGGTGAGGCCGTCGTCGAAGCGGGTGAGCAGGTGCTTGCCGCGCGGCACGACGTCCAGCACCAGGCGGTCCGTCAGGTCGGCGGTGGCGTGGGCGGGCACGCGCAGGTCGGCCGCGGTCAGCCGGTGGCCGGCCAGGGCCTCCCGCAGCTGCGCGGCCGTGCGGTAGACGGTGTCGCCTTCGGGCACTCCCCCATCATGCCGGTCCGGCGGGGCGCGGTGGCAGGATGCGGGCCGGAGAGGGAGGCACGGTGACCGGTCGGGCGGTGCGGAGCACGGTGGAGTGCGGGCGGTGCGGCGGCGCCGTCCGCCGGGAGGTCGGCCAGTTCGTGCGGTGGGGGCGGCTCGGCTGGGGCGTGGACACGGACTGCGCCGATTGCTCGGTCATCTCCTGCGAGGAGGACTGGGGCCCGGCGCCCGACTCCGTCCGGCGGGTGCTGCTGGCCGAGCACGGCACCTTCGCCGTCCGTCCGGTGGGATCCGCGGTGAGCGGGCTCGCCCTGCTGCGGGTGCTGCGCGAGGACGGTACCCGCTCGCTCGCCGAGGCCCGGCGTCTGGCCGGCGAACTGGCCGGGGCCGGCCTCACCGGCACCGAGGTGGAGATGGAGTTCCTGGCCGGGCGGCTCCGCCTCCACGGGGTGGCGGCCGCGGTCGGGCCGGTCGGCGCCGGGCCGGGTCAGGCCTCGGCCGGGCGGTAGACCGTCAGCCCGGCGGGCGTCTTGGCGAGCAGCAGGTGCTCGGGGGCGTCGACGACCTCGCCGTCGACCGCGGCGTGGGCGACACCCCGCAGGTCGGTCAGGTCGAGGGCGGACAGCCGGGCCTCGCGGTAGACCGGGGAGCGGCCGAGGGTGCCGAGCAGGAAGGCGGCGACCAGGCGCGTCCGGGCGAAGGGGTGGCTGCCGTCGACCGCGCGGACGTCGAGCAGGCCGTCGTCGAGGCGGGCGCGCCGGGTCGGGGCGAAGCCGGGCGGGTCGTACACGCTGTTGCCGGCGAACAGCAGCCACAGGTTGCGCGGCACCCCGGCGACGGAGACCCGGACGGGTTCGGCGGAGGAGAGCACCTCGACCAGGGCGACGGCGAGCGCCGGCCACTTGCCGATCCGCTTCTCGTGGCGCTCCCGGATGCGGACGAGGTCCGGGTAGACGCCGATGCTGAAGGTGTTGAGGAACGGCAGGTCGGTGCCGTCCGGCCCGCTGACCCGGCCGAGGTCGACGGCGACCGCGCTGCCGCTCTCCACCGCCTCGGCGGTGCGGGCGAGTTCGTCGACGCCGAGGTCGAGGGCGAAGTGGTTGAGGGTGCCGCCGGGGAAGACGGCGAGCGGCAGACCGGCCCGGCGGGCGACGGAGGCCGCCAGGTTGACGGACCCGTCGCCGCCGCAGACGCCGAGCGCACCGCCGGCCCCGGCGGCCCGGGCGGCGGCCTGCTCGACCAGGTCGGCCAGGTCGTCCTCGGGGCCGCGTTCGACGATCTCCGCCTCGGGGAGCAGGCGGCGGAGTTCGGCGACGGTGGCCCCGGGGCCGTCCGGCCCGGAGTCGGCGTTGACCACGACGACCAGCCCGGCGCCGCGCGGCAGCGCGGGGGCGGTGATCCGCGCCGGGGCCGCCCGGGCCGGCTCCTCGGCGGCGCGCGGCCACCACCGGGTGGTGAGCAGCGCGGCGCCGGCGCCGAGCGCCGCCCCGGCCAGCACGTCACCGGGGTAGTGCACCCCGACGTACACCCGGGAGGCCATCACCCCGAACGCCAGTGGGGCGGCGCAGACGGCGAGCGCGGGCGACTCCAGCGCCATGCCGACGGTGAAGGCCGCGGCGGAGGCGGAGTGGCCCGAGGGGAAGGAGGTGGTCAGCGGCTGGACGGCCAGCCGCCGGGCGAGCGGGACGTCGTCGAGCAGCGGCCGGGGCCGCCGGGTGGCGTACTTCGCCGGGACGTTCGCCAGCAGCGAGGCCAGGGCGAGCGAGCCGGCCCCGCGCAGGGCGGCCCGCCGGGCGGTGCGGTTGCCGGTGGCGGCGAGCGCGGCGGCGACGCCGAACCACAGCACCCCGTGGTTGGCCGCCTTGCTGAGCCGGGGCAGCACCGGGTGGGCACCGCGCAGCCGGCTGACGGCGACGCGGGCGAAGAGTCGGCGGTCGAGACTGCGCAGCGCCCTCATGGAGTCAGCCTAGGCCCTCCGCCGCGGACCGCGCCGGATCAGCGCGCGGCGACGGGCCCGGGGCCGGGCGAGCCTGCGGACCGTCCCGGTGCCGGACCGCCCTTGCGCGGGAGCGCACTTGGCCCGGTCCGGCCGGAGCAGCGGCGGTGGTGTCCGGACCGGCGAGGCGCTGCGGGCGGCTGACGGTCGGCCACACCGCACGCGGGCGGGCCGACGGGCCGACGGAGGGGCCGGCCGCGCGGGGCCTGCCGGCGGGCGGTTCGCCGGCAGGCCGTCCTGCGGCCGGGGCGGCCTGCGGTCACATGACCATGCAGGAGTACGCGACCGAGGGGTCGGGTGCACCGCCGTTGGCGACGAAGCCGAAGGTGGTGGAGGCGCCGGCGGCGAGGGAGCCGTTCCAGTCCGCGTTGTCGACGGTGGCGGCCGTGCCGGTGCCGGTGCTGACGCCGTTCCAGACGCTCGCCAGCGACTGGCCGCCGGGCAGGGTGAAGTGCACCATCCAGCCGAGGATCGGGGTGGTGCCGGTGTTCTTGACCGTCACCTCGCCCTGGTAGCCGCCGGACCAGCTGCCGACGGTGCGGTAGGCGGCGGAGCAGGCGGCGCCGGCCGGCGGCGGGTCGGTCGGGCCGCTGCCGTCGCCGACACCGGTGACCTGGCCGGTGCCGCCGTCGAAGACCACGTCGGAGCAGGAGTAGAAGGTCTCGGCGCTGTCCGAGCGCTGCCAGACGGTGTAGATGACGTGCCGTCCGGACTTGTTCGCGGGCAGCGTGCCGTTCCAGGTGTACTTGCCGTCGATCGTGCCGACCGTCCCGGACAGCGGCGGGTTGGCCACGGACCGGAAGGGCGTGCTCTCCAGGGCGTCCCAGGTGAGCGGCTGGGCCGGGTCGAAGCCGTCCTTGGTGACGTACTGGTGGAAGGAGCCGGGGTGGGCCGCCCAGGCGTTGTAGCTGAAGGTGAACGCGGCGCCGCTCGTCAGGTGGGTCAGCGGCCAGTCGGTGCGGACCTGGTCGAAGCCGGTGAAGTTGGGGTTGCCGCCGCTGCAGAGCTGTCCGTCCGGGACGAAGCCGCGGGTGCGGCCCGCGCCGTCCGAGCGCAGCACGGAGAACCAGTTGTAGAACGGGGTGGTGCCGCCGGTGGCGGCCGCGGCGGCGCAGGCCGCGTTGCGGGGCTTGATCTCCCCGGTGGGGGTGATGGCGTCCTGGTAGCAGAGGAAGGTCCGGCTGCCGGGCGCCATCGGCGCGCCGTGGGCCGCGGCCCGGGGGCTGCCCAGCACCACCAGCACGAGTGCGGGCAGGGCGGCGAGCAGGGTGAGCAGGCTGATCAGGTGTAACCGTCGGCGGAGGTCGGCCATGTGCGTCGTCCCTTTCGGCAGGTGGGGCGGGGACCGCGGGACGGGCCCCGGGCGAAGGGGTGGGAGCGCTCCCATTCGGAACGTAGCGCGGACTCCGCCGGCTGTAAACGGATTCGGTCGCGGCTATGACAAATTCCCGGACCCGCGCAGCCGGGCGGGCCGCCGCTCACGCCCGGGCGGCCGCGGCGGCCGGCAGCGCGATC
>NZ_JBEYFP010000500.1:0-4412 GCF_040634455.1 Kitasatospora sp. NPDC007106 | reverse complement strand
CGCAGTTCCCCGCGCCCCTGGGGTTGCCTGCGTCGCTGGGGGTCCCTGCGTCCCTGGGGATGCCTGCGCCCCTTGGGGGTTGCGCCCTCAGTGGGTGGCGGCTGCGCGGGCGGCCGGGGAGGTGGCGAGGTAGCCGAGGGCCTGGCTGGAGGAGCCCTCCTGGGTGGGGTGGTAGCCGGGCTTGAAGTAGCGGGCGGCGGAGCGGGCCATCGCCTTCGGGTCGGGCAGCAGTCCGCGGCGGGCCTGCACCTGCGCCTCCCGCCAGGTCGGCCGGATCCGGCCGCGGAGTTCGGGGTCGGCGGCGAGCAGGAACCGGACGCCCCGCACCCACAGGTGCACCAGCAGCGGCCCGGAGACGAGCATCCCCCGCATCCGCCGCAGGTAGCCGGGGTCGAGGTGGACGAGCAGGTCGTAGGCGACGCTGCGGTGCTCGACCTCTTCGGCGCCGTGCCAGCGCAGCAGGTCGAGCATGGTGGGGTCGGCCTGGGCGCGGTCGAGGCCGGGCGAGTTGAGGGCCCAGTTGCCGAGGAAGGCGGTGAAGTGCTCGATCGCTGCGACGAAGGCGACCCGTTCGATGATGTTCTCGCGGCGCCGTCGGCCCGTCAGTCCGGGCTTGTCGCCGAGGACGCGGCGGAAGAGCCAGCCGATCTGGCGGATGTAGGGGCGGGGGTCGAGGCCCTGGCCGAGCAGGTGGTCGAGGACTTCCTGGTGGGCTTCGGCGTGGATGGCTTCCTGGCCGATGAAGCCGAGGACCTCCTCGCGGAGCCGGTCGTCGGTGATCATCGGCAGGGCGTCCGAGAAGACCCGGACGAACCAGCGCTCGCCCTCCGGGAGGAGGAGGTGGAGCACGTTGATGGTGTGGGTGGCGAACGGCTCGTCGGGGATCCAGTGCAGCGGCAGGCTGGACCAGTCGAACTGCACGTCGCGGGGTTCCAGGACGAGGTCGTCGTGGATGCGCGGCGGCGGGGTGGTGCTGGGCATGGGGGAGCCTCCTGGCCTGCTGTGGCGGCTTCGACCCTGGCAACGTACTCGCGGGTAGCAGACCCGGCAAGGGTCTTATCGACATTGAGTCTAATAAGTTTCGCGTCCACCACGCCCCTCGCCCGCCCGGGACGGTGGAGGTGTGGCTCAGTCCGGCACCGGCGGGCGGAGCGCCCCGCGGAGGGCCGTCAGGAAGGACTCGACCGCCAGCCGGGTCATCAGCAGGGCGAGGGCGCCGGTGAAGAGGCCGAAGGCCGTCGCGGCGACGATGGTGAACAGGGCGTGGTCGTCCAGCGAGCCGTCGTCCGGGTCCATCCAGAGCCGGATCCGGTGGCCGTCCGGGTAGTCGTCGGCGAGGCGCCGCTCGGTCAGCTGCCGGCCGTCGAAGGTCCAGGTGTGCAGGCAGCCGTAGAGGTCGTCGAACGGCCCGGTGGGCTCCCGGTACACCTGGCACCCGGTCACGGTGACGCTGACCGACTGCGG
This sequence comes from Kitasatospora sp. NPDC007106, assembly GCF_040634455.1. Taxonomy (NCBI): domain Bacteria; kingdom Bacillati; phylum Actinomycetota; class Actinomycetes; order Kitasatosporales; family Streptomycetaceae; genus Kitasatospora; species Kitasatospora sp. NPDC007106. The sequence continues at coordinate 2,948 of NZ_JBEYFP010000500.1, read as the reverse complement.
GGTGCGGTACCAGTCCCGGGTGCGTTCCGTTGCCCGCCCGGCCAGCTCGGCGCCGATGCCGAGCACGACCAGGAAGAACAGCGCCGCGAGGCATCCGACGAACACGTCGGTACCGACCAGCAGGCCGCCGAGGAACGCCAGCAGCAGGCCCCCGAGCAGCAGGTACGGCGCCGGACCGGTCAGGCGCACCTGCCAGTCGACCCCGGCGGAGTAGGCGAGCAGCGCGGCCGACGGGGCGGCGGCCGCGAAGCCGGCGCCGACGCACAGCAGGCCGAACGGCCGGACCCTGCGGGTCATGGCTCCCCCTCCGACGGTGCCGGGCCGCAACGGCATCCTGCCCGCGGCGGGGAGGCGCCACACGCCCCGGCTACACCGCCATGGCGAGCATCAGCGGGGCTGCGCGCAGCGAGAGGAGTTCGGCGGCGGCGCGCAGGCGGTGGGTCTCGGTGGCGGGCAGGGAGGTGGCCAGGCAGCCGACGGTGGCGCCGGCGGTGACGGGGACGGCCGCGCAGACGGTGCCCAGCGCGTACTCCTGGAGGTCGAGCACGGGGACGGTGGCGGGCTGCCGGTCCAGGCGGTGCAGCAGTTGCTCGGTGTCGGTGATGGTGCGGGAGGTGAGCCGGGCGACGGGGTGGCGGGCGAGGTGGTCGCGGCGGCCGTTGTGGTCGAGCTGGCCGAGCAGGCACTTGCCCATGGCGCTGGCGTGGGCCGTCGCCCGGAAGTCCACCCACTCCTGGACGGCGGGGGCGTGGTCGGTGGCGGAGACGGCCTCCACGCTCAGTTCGCCGTCGTGGTAGCGCGTGAAGTAGACGGCGGCGCCGAGTTCGTCGCGCAGGTCGGCGAGCCGTCGGTGCAGCCGGGCCCGGACGAGCTGTTCGCGGTTCTGCTGGCCGAGCACGGTGAGCGCGCCGCCGAGCAGCCAGACGCCGTCGTCGAAGAGCAGGTAACCCTCGCACTCCAGGGTCTCGGCCAGTTCCTGCACCGCCGCGGCCTGGACGCCGAGTTCGCGGGCCAGCCGGGCGGTGTCGACGCCGTGCGGGTGCCGGTCGACGGCCTCCAGCAGGCGCAGTGCGCGGTGCAGCGGCCCGTACGGGTTCGGGTTCGGGCGGCCGTGGGCGGGGCCGGTCCGGCGGCCCCGGCTCGGTGCCGGCATGGGCGTCCCCTTCCGCTCGCGCGAGTGCGCGGCGCGGCCGCGCACGTCCAGCCTAGCCGCGGAGGGGCCGCCTTGGCCGCCCGTACGCCCGGATGCGGCACGGTTCGTGAGCGTCCGTCAGATTTCGGCGGTTCTTGTGGTAAGGCGAAGGACCCCTCCCCCACTGCCCAGGGGGGAGGGGCCCGGTCGGGGGGGCCGGTCAGGCGTCGTCGCCGGCGCGGAGCTTCTTCACCGCGGCCTCCAGGCGGCTGCCGTACTCCTCGTCGGCCGCGTGGAAGTGGGCGAGGTTCTTCTCCACGACGTCCTCGCGGCTCACCTGGGCGAGGAAACCGGCCAGGTTGGCGATCAGGCGGTCCTTCTCGCCGTCGGACATCAGCCGGTAGAGCTCGCCGGCCTGGAAGAAGTCGTCGTCCTTGGTGTGGGCCGGGGTGGTGTAGGTGCCGGTGTGGCCCTCCAGCCGGACGGGGGCGGCGAGCGCGTCGCCGGTCTGCGCCGGGCCGTCGAAGGAGTTCGGCTCGTAGTTCTTGGCGCGGCCGGCCGTGTTGAGGGCGCCCAGGCCGTCGCGGCCGTAGTTGTTCGCCTCGGTGGCGCGCGGGGCGTTCACCGGCAGCTGGGTGTGGTTGACGCCGAGGCGGTAGCGCTGGGCGTCGGCGTAGGCGAACAGGCGGCCCTGGAGCATCTTGTCCGGGGACGGGCCGATGCCGGGCACGAAGTTGTTCGGCGAGAAGGCGGCCTGCTCGACCTCGGCGAAGACGTTCTCCGGGTTCTTGTTGAGCACCAGGCGGCCGACCTTGACCAGCGGGTAGTCGGCGTGCGGCCACACCTTGGTGAGGTCGAAGGGGTTGAAGCGGTAGGTGGCGGCCTCGGCGACCGGCATCAGCTGGACGTACAGCATCCAGGACGGGAACACCCCGCGCTCGATGGCCTGGTGGAGGTCGCGCTGGTGGCTGTCGGCGTCGCCGCCGACCACCTCGGCGGCCTGCGAGCCGTCCAGCGAGCGGATGCCCTGGTTGGTCTTGAAGTGGTACTTCACCCAGTAGGCGTCGCCCTGCTCGTTGACCCACTGGTAGGTGTGCGAGCCGTAGCCGTTCATGTGGCGGTAGGAGGCCGGGATGCCGCGGTCGCCGAACAGCCAGGTGATCTGGTGGGTGGCCTCGGGGGCGTGGGCCCAGAAGTCCCAGACGTTCTCGGCCTCGGTGATGCCGGTGTAGGGGTCGCGCTTCTGCGAGTGGATGAAGTCGGGGAACTTGATCGGGTCCTTGATGAAGAACACCGGGGTGTTGTTGCCGACCAGGTCGTAGTTGCCGTCGGCGGTGTAGAACTTCAGCGCGAAGCCGCGGGGGTCGCGGACGGCGTCACTGGCGCCCAGGTTGCCGGCCACCGTGGAGAACCGCAGGAAGACGTCGGTGCGCTTGCCGACGGCCGACAGGAAGTCCGCCCGGGTGTACTGCGAGACCTCGTCGGTGACCTCGAAGTAGCCGTAGGCGCCGGAGCCTCGGGCGTGCACCACGCGCTCCGGGATGCGCTCGCGGTTGAACCGGGCGAGCTTCTCCAGCAGCTGCTGGTCCTGGATCAGCAGCGGGCCGTACTCGCCGGCCGAGGCGGAGTTCTGGTTGTCGGCGACGGGCGCGCCGGACTCGGTGGTCAGGGTCTTCGGCATGAGGGTCCTTCAGTAGCAGCGGTGCGGTGCAGGGGGCTGGGGTCAGACGCCGAGGAGGCGCCAGAGGGCGGCGCGGCGGCGGGAGGTGTGCTCGCCGTCCGGGCCGTCGGCCGGGGCGAGGGCGGCCGCGGCGGC
>NZ_JBEYFP010000499.1:0-4430 GCF_040634455.1 Kitasatospora sp. NPDC007106 | reverse complement strand
AGCGACACCAGGTTCGGCTTCACCGTGGCGTCGCCCGACAGGTCGATGTAGTCCTGGGTCTGCCCGTTGAAGTCCACGAACCCGCGCCACATGTCCCGGCCGAACGGGACGATCTCCTGCAACGCCCCGCCCGCGCCGGCGCTGATGGCGATCGAGGTCTGCTGCGCCATGTACGACACCATCCGGCTCGCCAGCACGTCCAGGTTCACCGACGGGGCGTCGTCGCCGCGCACGTACACGTGCAGGTCGTTCAGACCGCCACCGGTCCGGTCCGCCTGCAGCACAGCGAAGGCCACCACCAGCTGTGAGGAGCTCTCCCGCGGCACCAGCGGCGTCACGTAGTACAGGTGGCCGTCCTTCTTCGACCGCAGCAGGAACTCGCCCGGGTTGTCCGCGTTCGTCGAGGCCGAGGTGTGGGAGTAGCCGAAGCCGCGGTCGTCCTTCGCGCCGCGCCCGCCCAGCCACTGCACCTCGTGGATCTGCGCGCGCACCACCGAGCCCGGGTACACCGCCCCCGGCAGCTCGCCCGGCGCGACCTCCTCGCGGTACGTCACGTCCGGCCTGCCGTCCGCCGAACCGCGCAGCACCAGCACCCCCGCCGGCTCCACCACCGTGCGCTGCATCCAGCCGATCTGCCGGGCCACCGAGATCACCACCACCGGCCGGGCCGTCCGCGGGTCCGGGCCGTCGCAGTACCCCCAGATGTCCTGCTCGCTGTAGACCAGCCCGGGGAACCGCTCGGCGAGCAGGTTGCGCAGGCTGTTGGCGCCCGTCCCGGAGAAGGCCCGGCCGAAGGCGCGGTCACCGCCGAACGCGCAGGTGGCCACCGTGTTCGAGCGGCCGTCCCAGACCGCGACGCCCTCCATCGGCTGCTCGCCGGAGCCGTCCAGGAGGGCCGTCCACACCCCGCCGCCCTGCGAGGCGTCCGGCAGGTAGTGCAGGCTGTGGCCCATCAGGTGCACCCCGGAGGCCAGGCCGGCGCTGTCGGTGAGCGCCTTGGTCGCCGCCGCGTACGAGGCGGTGCGTGCCTCGAAGTCGAAGTCGGGCATCGGCGCGGTCTTCACGCAGGCCGGCACGTCGGCGGTGCCGACCAGGTCGCAGCGGCCGCCGTCGCCCGTGCGGGTGTGCTCGGTGACCGCCAGCACCGAACGCGGCACGGCCGAGCCGCCGGCCGGGACGTCCAGCACCGTCGCCCGGGCGTAGTACCGGCCGGCGTCCTTGTCGTCGTCCCAGATCCCGGTGCCCGCCCGCACCAGTGAACCCACCGTCGCGAGCACCACCACCGCCAGTACGAGCCGCACCCGCCACCCGCGGAACCCGGCCCCCGACTCGTCCGCGACGAAGGCGACGCCCCACACCGTGCCGAGCAGCCCCACCGCCACCCACAGCCAGAACAACGGCGCCGCGTCCAGCAGCCCGCCGTACGGGAACAACTCCTGCTCGACCAGCAGCAGGTAACTCTGGTCCTGCTGGCCGAACCCGCCGAACAGGAAGTGCTTCACCACCCACACCAGCACGGCCACCAGCGGCATCCACAGCCACCAGACGGCCAGCGCGAGCACCCCGCGCCGCACCACGCCCTTGCGGACATCACGCTTCGTCATGCCGTCCCCCCGTTCGTCCCCGTCGCCCGCCCCCCGGTGCACGGGCCCCCGCAGCGTCCCTTCCCACCGCGCCCGCAGGGCAAGCCCGTCCGCGGAACGGACCCCGGCGCCGCCCGCCCCACACGGTTGGTACGCTCCCGGTGAGCCGTGACTGGCGCGCAGGGATGGATTCGACCATCGGGGAGCGGCTCCGTGTCTCACGCTGTCGCCGTGCGCCTGGGCCGTCCGAGTCGTCACGAGGAGACAGCCTTGGCCACGCCCGGCTACCCCGCCGCACCCCACACCGCCGTCGACCCCACCGCGGGCACCGCCTTCCGCAGCGCCGTCGACGCCGTCCGCGCCGTCGAGCCCCGGGTCGCCGACGCCATCGGCGCCGAGATCCAGGACCAGCGCGCCTCCCTCAAGCTCATCGCCAGTGAGAACTACGCCTCCCCGGCGGTGCTGCTCGCCATGGGCAACTGGTTCAGCGACAAGTACGCCGAGGGCACCGTCGGCCGCCGCTTCTACGCCGGCTGCCGCAACGTCGACACCGTCGAGGCCCTCGCCGCCGAGCACGCCCGCGAACTCTTCGGCGCCGAACACGCCTACGTCCAGCCGCACTCCGGCATCGACGCCAACCTCGTCGCCTTCTGGGCCGTGCTCTCCCAGCGGGTCGAGAGCCCCGCCCTGCACCGCGCCGGCGTCCGCCAGGTCAACGACCTCACCGACGAGGACTGGGCCGAACTCCGCCGCGAACTCGGCAACCAGCGCCTGCTCGGCATGTCCCTGGACTCCGGCGGCCACCTCACCCACGGCTTCCGCCCCAACATCTCCGGCAAGATGTTCGACCAGCGCAGCTACGGCACCGACCCGGCCACCGGCCTCGTCGACTACGACGCGCTGCGCGCCACCGCCCGCGAGTTCCGCCCGCTCATCCTGGTCGCCGGCTACTCCGCCTACCCGCGGCTGGTCAACTTCCGCCTGATGCGCGAGATCGCCGACGAGGTCGGCGCCACCCTGATGGTCGACATGGCGCACTTCGCCGGCCTGGTCGCGGGCAAGGTCCTCACCGGCGACTTCGACCCGGTGCAGCACGCCCAGATCGTCACCACCACCACCCACAAGTCGCTCCGCGGCCCGCGCGGCGGCATGGTGCTGTGCACCTCCGAACTGGCCGAGCACGTCGACCGCGGCTGCCCGATGGTCCTCGGCGGCCCGCTCTCGCACGTGATGGCCGCCAAGGCCGTCGCCCTCGCCGAGGCCCGCCGCCCCGAGTTCCGCGCCTACGCGCAGCAGGTCGTCGACAACGCCCGGGCCCTCGCCGACGGCCTGCTGCGCCGCGGCGCCACCCTGGTCTCCGGCGGCACCGACAACCACCTGGTGCTGATCGACGTCTCCGGCTACGGCCTGACCGGCCGCCAGGCCGAGGCCGCCCTGCTGGACTCCGGCGTGGTCACCAACCGCAACTCGGTGCCCAACGACCCGAACGGCGCCTGGTACACCTCCGGCGTCCGGATCGGCACCCCCGCCCTCACCACCCGCGGCCTCGGCACCGCCGAGATGGACGAGATCGCCGACCTCATCGACACCGCCCTGCGCGGCACCGCCCCGGCCACCACCGCCGCCGGCGCACCCTCCAAGGCCCAGTACGTGCTGGACGCCCAGGTCCGGGACGCCGTCGCCAAGCGCGCCGCCGACCTGCTCGCCGGCTTCCCGCTCTACCCGGGCCTCGATCTGGCCTGACACCCCGTCGCGCCCCGCGGCGGCCGGCCGTAGCCCGTTCCGGCCGGCCGCCGCGAGCCCGCCGCCGCCCGCCGCCCCGCGTCGACTACGCGCTCACCGCGGCCGGCACCGCCCTCCTCGACCCGATCCGGGCCCTCGGAGCCTGGTCGGCCGCCCACGGCGACGCCGTGCTCGCCGCCCGGGACCGCTTCGACCGTGACCGCTCCGACCGGGAGGGCGCGGGCCAGGACGGTCACGGCGGCGCGCGGCCTTAAGCTGTGCCGACCGACGAAGGGTGGTGGCCGTGCACAAGCAGTGGCCCGAAGGGCCGATGACCGAGCCCGCTGCGGTGCGGGTACTCCACGACCGCGAGGCCGTGCGCACCGACCTGCCCGCCGCCCACCTCGGCCTCGCCGTGGTCCTCGCCGCAGCCGTCGGCGTCGGCCTGCTCGCCGGAGCACCGGCCGCGGCGGCGGTCCTCGGCCTCACCCTGGCCCTCTTCCTGACGGCCCTCGCCACCTCGGCCGCCCGCGGTCACCGCCGCCGCGAGCTGCTCCGCCGCGGCTACCTCCGCACCTTCGGCTGGGCGACCCGGCTCTGACCGCCGACCCACGGATCCTCAGCTCCAGGTGTCGCCGGTCTCCAGCAGGACGGTGACGCCGTCCCGGGCGCTCTCCAGGGACAGGCAGAGCTCGTGGCGGTCGAGCAGCAGGCCGCGGGTGCGGCAGCCCTGCCACTCGCCCGGGTCGCCCGGGACGAGTGGCCAGCCGGTGGCGATCAGCCGGTCGTGCAGTCGGCGGCCCACCTCGTCACTGCTCTGGCCGGCGGTGCCCCGCACGTGCAGTCGGCGGTTGCAGTAGGTCGAGGAGCCGCCGCCGCAGCCCAGGTCCTCGTCGCCGGAGAGGGCCAGCCCGGTGGGCAGCGCGGGCAGTTCCGCCGCAGGGGGCACTTCGGCCGGGGCCCTCCCAGCCCCAGGGCGAAGGCCCCCAGCACGCTCACCGTCCCCACCAGCACGGCGCAGGCCGCCGTTGCCGCAGTGCCGGCCGCCCTGCGGGGACGCAAGGTGAGGCCCCTTGTGAGCGGTAGGCTCGCACAGAGAAGCGGGATCAACCCTCCGTGACCGGC
>NZ_JBEYFP010000498.1:0-4438 GCF_040634455.1 Kitasatospora sp. NPDC007106 | reverse complement strand
GCCGTAGCGCTGGCTCCAGAAGTCGGTGCCCCAGGCGTCGTTGAGCCGGTCGAGGGTGGTGTACCGGTGCTGGAGCCATCCCGGATCCGCGCGCGGCGCGCCGGTGTCAGCCCGTCTTCGGCAGGCCGGGCGGGTTGATCTCGGAGGTCCGCACGGCCTCCTCGTCCAGGCCCCACCGCTTGAGGACCTGTCCGTAGGTGCCGTTCCGGATGATCTCGTTGATGGCCGCGTTCACCGCCTTGACCAGCCCGTTGTCCTTCTTGGTGGTGGCGGCGATCTTGCCGAGGACGTCGGTGCCGCCGCCGGAGTACGTGCCGATGACCTCGGTCTCGCCGGTCTGCGCGGCGTGGAAGGCCTCGGTCGGGTTGGGGCCGAGCCAGGCGTCGATCCGGCCCGAGGAGAGCGCCAGGTAGTAGTCGGAGGAGTTCTGGTAGTACTTGATGTCGACCGGCTTGAGGCCGGCCCGGACGTTCCGGTCGTTCCAGGCGACGAGCAGCTTCTCCTGGTTGGTGCCGGAGGAGGTGCCGATGGTGTGCCCGGCGACGTCCTTCGGCCCGGTGACCCGCCAGCTGCCGCCCTTCCTCGCCTCGAAGCCGAGGACGTCGAGCCGGTAGGTGGCGAAGTCGTACTTCTCCTTGCGGGCCTCGGTGACGGTGATGTTGGTGATGCCGAGGTCGTACTTGCCGCTGTCGAGGCCGACGAAGACGTTCTCCCAGGAGACCGGGTTGAGTTCGACCTTCAGGCCGAGGACGTTGCCGATCAGGTGCGCGAGGTCGGGTTCCGCGCCGATGATCGTCCGGTCGTCGGTGGCGTGGAAGTCGAGCGGCGGGACCGTCCCCAGCGAGTCGACCACCTGGAGGGTCCCTCTTCGGCGGATCTCCTCCGGAACGAGGGCGGCGATCGCGTCCACCTCGGGCGTGGTGACGCGGTGCTGGTCCGGGGTCAGGTTGATCGTGACGCCGTTGGGGGCGGTGCCCGACTTCGCTCCGGCGAGGTCGGCGGAGGCGCCGGTGGAGGCGGAGCCGCAGGCGGTGAGGAGGAGGGCGGCGGCAGCGGCGGCGAGGGTGCGGCGGGGCAGGGACACGGCGGGCTCCTGTGCGGGTGCGCTGGACTGTGCGGGATTCAGAGGACCTTGGAGAGGAAGGCGCGGGTGCGTTCGTGCTGCGGATGGTCGAGGACGGCCTCGGGCGGGCCCTGCTCGACGACCACGCCGCCGTCCATGAAGACGACGGTGTCGGCGACCTCGCGGGCGAAGCCGATCTCGTGGGTGACGACGATCATGGTGGTGCCGGACGCGGCGAGGTCCCGGATCACGTCCAGCACCTCGCCGACCAGTTCGGGGTCGAGCGCCGAGGTGGGTTCGTCGAAGAGCAGCACCTTGGGTTCCAGGGCGAGTGCCCGGGCGATCGCGACCCGCTGCTGCTGACCGCCGGAGAGCCGGCGCGGGTACTCCCCGGCCTTGTCGGCGAGGCCGACCCGGGCGAGCAGGTCCAGGGCGGTGGCCCGGGCCTCGGCCCTGGACCGGCCGAGGGCGCTCACCGGTGCCTCGGTCAGGTTCTCCAGCACCGTGAGGTGCGGGAAGAGGTTGAAGCCCTGGAAGACGAAGCCGATCCGGGTGCGCTGGCGCAGCACCTCGCGCTCCTTCAGCTCGTACAGCCGGCCGCCGGAGCGGCGGTAGCCGATGAGTTCGCCGTCGACGGAGACGGTCCCGCGGTCCAGCTTCTCCAGGTGGTTGACGGCCCGCAGCAGGGTGGACTTGCCCGACCCGGACGGGCCGAGCACGACGGTGACCGAGCCGGCGGCGGCCTGCAGGTCCACGCCGCGCAGCACCTCCAGTCGGCCGAAGCTCTTGTGGACGCCGCGGACGTCCACCATGGCGGTCGCGGTCATCGCGGGCCTCCCGAGGGGCTGGGCCGGTTCTCGGTGATCCGGCGGACGAGGTCCCGGGCCCGCTGCAGCGGGCCGGGCGGCGGGGTGCGGTCGGCGCCGCGGGCGAAGTGCCGCTCGATCCAGTACTGGCCGATCGACAGCAGGGTGGTGAGCAGCACGTACCAGGCGGTGGCGACCATGAGCAGCGGGACGACCCGGCCGGTGCGGCCGTAGACGACCTGGACCTGGTAGAAGAGTTCGCCGATCGCCATCACGTAGACCACCGAGGTGGCCTTGAACAGCGAGACGATCTCGTTGGCGGCGTTCGGCAGGATGCCGCGCATGGCCTGCGGCAGGACGATCCGCCGGGCCTGCCGCAGCCGGGGGATGCCGAGCGCCGCGGCGGCCTCCGCCTGGCCGGTGTCGACGGCGAGGACCCCGGCGCGGACGATCTCCGCGGCGAAGGCGGCCTGGTGCAGGGCGAGGCCGAGGACGGCCGCGCCGAAGGCGCCGAGCGCGTGCACGGTGTCGAACTCCCACAGCACCGGCCCGAACGGGATGCCGAGGCCGAACCGCCGGTACAGGTAGGAGAGGTTGAACCAGAAGACCAACTGGACGATGAGCGGGATCGAACGGAACGCCCAGACGTACGTCCAGCCGATGGCCCGCAGGATCGCGCTGCGGGAGAGCCGCAGTGCGGCGACCGCGGCGCCGAGCGCGAAGCCCAGCAGGGTGGCCCAGAAGGTGAGTCGGAGCGTGATGCCGACGGCCCGGAGGATGGTGTCGGTGGCGAAGTGGGCCCGGAACGTGGGCCAGTCCCAGCCGGGGTTGGTGGCGAGGCCGTGCAGGAACTGCGCGACCAGGACGAGCGCGGCGGCGCCGGCCGCCCAGCGCCACGGATGGCGCGCGGGGACGACCGGGAGGCCGGCGTCGCCGGGCGGCCCGGTTCCGGGCCCGGCGGTCCGCTCGGGTGCGGCGGTGGTCATGGCGGGACTCCTCTGCGGGGCGGACACGGGATCACGGGTGCTCGGGCGGGCTGATCCGCGAAGTGGTGACGGCGGAGTCCTGGGTGCCCCACTTCTGCAGGATGCGCGCGTACGTGCCGTCCTCGATCAACCGGTTGACGGCGGCCTGGAAGGCCGGGGTGAGCGGCGAGCCCTTCTTGAAGGCGAAGCCGACGTCGAGGCGGTGGAACTCGCCGAGGAAGCGGGTGCCGGCGGCGGGCTGCGCGGCCTGGTGGCGCAGCCCGTTGATGGTGGACATCACCACGTCGATCCGGCCCTGCTGCAGCCCGGTGAGGACGGCGCCGCTGTCGGAGAACGCCCTGACCTCGTAGGGCTTGCGGCCGGCCGCGGCGCAGACGTCCTTCTTCGCGTTCAGCGTGGTCTCGAAGGTGGTGCCGGCGCCGGTGCCGATGACCAGGCCGCAGAGCTGGACGAGGTCGGTCACCTGCTGCAGCCGGGTGTCGTCCTTGCGGACGGCGAAGCCCTGGCCGTCGTCGACGTAGGTGACGAAGTCGATCGTCCTCAGCCGGGCGGTGGTGACGCCGAAGTTGCCGGTGCCGACGTCGTACTTGCCGCTGCCGAGGGCGGGCAGGATGGTCTCGAAGGCGGCGTCCTCGCGCTGCACGGTGAGGCCGAGGACCTTGGCGACGGCGTCGGCGACGTCGACGTCCAGCCCGGCCGGGGTCTTCTTCGCCGGGTCGGGGTAGAAGGCGCTCGGCGGGGTGCCGACGGCGCCGCCGAGCCGGATCGTGCCGGCCCTCCTGACCTCCTCGGGCAGCAGCGCGGCCACCGCGTCGACCTTCCGCACGCCGGAGACCACGTCGTGCGAGGCGGCCTCGACCGCGGAGGCTCCGACGGCGGGCCGGGCCGGTGCCGGGTCCGCGCCGCAGCCGGCCAGCAGGAACACTGCGGCGGCTGCGGCAACGGCGGGTGTGCGTCTCACGGTTCGGGGGCCTCTCTCGGTTCGGCGGCCGCCGGGCGGCGGTCCGTCAGGTGCTTCTCGAAGGGCAGCGGGTGCAGCGCGCCCGGGGGTGCGTCCAGGTCGAACAGCGGGGTGTAGCCGGCCGCCAGGTAGAGCTGCCTGGCCTCCGGCTGCCGGGAGCCCGTGGTGAGGAGGATCCGCCGGTAGCCCTCGGCGGTCGCGGCCCGCTCCAGTTCGGCGAGGACCCGCCGGGCGAGGCCGCGGCGCCGGTGCGCCGAGTGCGTCCACATCCGCTTCACCTCGGCGGTGCCGGGATCGCCGTGGCGCCGGTACGCACCGCCGGCGACCGGCTCGCCCCGCTCCAGCAGGAGCAGCAGCAGACCGCCCGGCGGGGCGAACTCCTCGGGCGGGTGGCGGGCCATCTCCTCGTGCCCGCCGGGTCCGTAGCGGCTGACGTACTCGTGGGTGAGCTCGTGCACCAGCGGCTCGGCGACCGGGTCGTCCAGCCGGACGGCCCGGACCTCGACGGTGGTGCTCACGCCCGGGCCGCGGCCCGGGTCGTGCCCGCGCGGAGCAGCCCCCCCGCCCCGGCCACCCCCAAACACGCGTCCCGCGTTGGGAACACCACACCGACCATAAGGGT
>NZ_JBEYFP010000497.1:0-4441 GCF_040634455.1 Kitasatospora sp. NPDC007106 | reverse complement strand
GTCCAGTACGCCACCCCGCTCACCGACGGCCCGGACGCACAACTGCTGGAACGCATCCGCGGCGAGATCGCCGTCAACCTCACCTCCGTCGCCGAACTCGCCGCCGCGGCCTGGCCGCACCTCGCCGCCCGCCCCACGGCCGCCTTCGTCGCGGTCGGCTCCGGACTCGGGTACGCCCCCAAGCGCAGCGCACCCGTGTACTGCGCCACCAAGGCGGGCCTGCACACCCTGCTCGACGCCCTCCGCTACCAGGCCGAGGCCGCCACCCCGCACGTCCGCGTCCAGGAGGTCGTGCTGCCGCTGGTGGACACCCCGATGACCGCCGGCCGCGAGGGCCCGGCCCGCAAACTCACCCCGGAGGCGGCCGCCGACGCGATCCTGCGCGGCCTGCGCACCGGCCGCCGCACCGTCCCGATCGGCGCCTCCCGCGCCCTCCTGGCGATCAACCGCCTCAGCCCGGCCACCGCCCGCCGCATCCTCCGCGACGCCTGACGGCGGCCCGCCCGCGCACTCCCTTTCGGAGCCGCCGACGGTGCGTCAGGCCGCCCAGTCCTCGCAGTACTCGAGGTGCAGGCCGCGGCCGTCGGCGACGAGCCCCTCCAGGTAGTGGATCTCGGCGCAGTAGTGCGGGGAGGCGGGGTGGGCGCGGACGTGCGCGGGGCCGTGCCGGGCCACGTCCAGGAAGCGGTCCGCGGTCTCCCGGAAGGCCCGCGCACTGCCGGTCATGAACAGCGTCCCGGCCACCACGTGCTGGTGGAAGCGGTCCCGGAACTCCCGGTGGTGGCGCTCCTCCAGTGCGGCGTCCGGCACTTCCGCCGCGGGCCCCTCCGCCTCCGGCAGGTCCGCCGTCCGCGGCACCCCGGCGCCGAGCCTGGCCCTCAGCTCCTTCCACCGCGAGGGCGCGAACTGCAGCGAGTGGTGCACCAGCACCAGGTCCAGCCGCTCGTCCCCGCCCGCCGCGGGCGCGAACGCCTCCGGCAACCGGTTGCCCCGGATCGGCAGATGGACCAGCGACCGCGGCGACCGCGCCGCCAGCAGCCACAGCCCGCCGACCGTCCGCGCCGCCCCGCGGTCGAACCAGCCGTTCAGGACGTGGTCCTGGTCGAGCAGCACCGCCCGCTCCACCGCCCCGCGCGGCCGGATCACCCGGTGTTCCTGCACACCGAGCCGCGCCCGGTGCACCTGGATCGGCAGCCTCACTTCCGGCCGCCCATCGGTCCCAGGTAGAGGTAGTCAGCCTGCCCGGTGCGCCGCGCCCGGTCCACCGACTCCAGGAAGCGCATCCGCCGCGGGGTGAGTTCGGCGGCCCAGTCCGCCATCGGCAGCACCTGGAAGCCGGTGTGCTCGGCCGGGTCGGTGCGGACGGCCGCGAGCCGGTCGGCGTCCAGCGCCCCGCCGTCGAAGACGAAACCGATCTTGAACGGCAGCTCGCCGACCGGCGGCGCGAACATCACCGTGAGCAGCCGGCCCGGCTCCTCCGGCAGCACCAGGCCGGTCTCCTCCCAGGTCTCCCGCCGTGCACAGCCCCACGGATCCTCGCCGAAGTCCAGGTTCCCGCCGGGCAGCTGCCACAACTCGGGGTCGTAGACCGACCGCAGCATCAGCGGATTCCCGTCCGCGTCGGTGAGATGGGCGGCGGCGAACACCGTGCCGTGCGGAAGCGTCCGGACGAACTCCGCGGTCGGCAGCAGTTCCACAGCAGCCCCCTCCTGGCCGGGGCTCACTCGCCGGGGTAACGCACCCCGATCCGGTCCCGGACCGCGTCCAATGTACGCATCACCGCGATCGAACCGTCCAGTGGCACCAAGGGCGACTCGGTCAGCCCGGCCCGCAGGCAGCGGACGACCTCCGCCGCCTCCCACCCGTACCCGTGGCCCTGCCGCGGCGCCGCCCGGAACTCCTCGGGCTCGCGGCCGTCCCGGTGCAGCACGAAGCCGTCCGGGTGGAAGAAGTCGCGCTCGATCTCGATCCGGCCGGCCGACCCCTGGATGCTCGCCCGCTGGCCGCTCTGCGCCGTCAGCGAGCAGCCCAGCAGGGCGGTGGCCCCGCTCGGGTGGCCGAGCACGATCGCGGTGTTGGCGTCCACGCCCTGCGGGGTGAGCTGCGCCCAGGCGTGCACCGACTCGGGCGTGCCGAGCAGCAGTTGGGCGAAGGCCACCGGGTAGACGCCGAGGTCGAGCAGGGCGCCGCCGCCGAGGGCCGGGTCCCAGAGCCGGTGCGCCGGGTCGAACTCCGCCGGGAAGGCGAAGTCCGCGTGCACCGACCGGATCTCGCCGATCGCGCCGTCCGCGACCAGCTCGGTGATCCGGCGCACCGTCGGGTCGAGGTAGGTCCACATCGCCTCCATCAGGAAGAGCCCGCGCTTGCGCGCGGTCGCGACCAGCTCCTCCGTCTGCGGGGCGCTCAGCGTGAACGGCTTCTCGCAGAGCACCGACTTGCCGGCGTCCAGCAGCAGCGACGTCGCGCCGTGGTGGTGGGCGTGCGGGGTGGCCACGTACACCACGTCCACGTCCGGGTCGGCCGCCAGCTCCCGCCAGCTCCCGTACGCGCGGGGCACGCCGAAGCGGTCGGCGAAGGCGCGGGCGCCCTGCTCGGAACGGGAGGCCACCGCCAGCAGTTCGGCGCCCTCCACGTGCAGCAGGTCCTCGGTGAAGGAGGCGGCGATGCCGCCGGTCGCGAGGACGCCCCAGCGGATCGGACGGTCGGCGGCGGGCTCCATGCTGCTGCTCCCTGGGTCGGTGGTACGGCTCGGGAGGCGCGGCACGGGCCGGGCGGCGCCCGGGGGCGGACACCACGGCAAACGCTCTCCGATCGCCGGTCAGCCTAACCGGCGGTGACCGGCGGCCGGGACCCCCGTCCGCCCACCGGTCACCGCCGGAGCACTCACCCGTCGGCGGCGACGACCTCCACGGCCGCGGACAGCGGCACCTCGCCGCAGGACGGCCCGACCAGCACCGTGAACACGCCCTTCTCGGCCAGCCAGCGGCGCTCCTCGACCGACCAGTGGGCGAGCGCCCGCGGTGCGACCTCGATCCGGGCCTCCACCCGCTGCCCGGGCTCGGCCCGGACGGCCGCGAACCCGGCCAGCCAGCGCACCGGCCGTTCCACGGCACTGCCGGGCCTGGCCAGGTACACCTGCACCACCTCGCGCGAGGCCCGCCGGCCGGTGTTGCGCAGCACCGTCCGGACGGTGAACCCGGCGCCCGGTGCGACGTGCTGCGGCACCTCCACCGCGAGGTACTCCCACTGCCCGTAGCCCAGCCCGTGGCCGAACCAGTAGGCGGGCTCGGCGCCGGCCCGCAGCCAGCCGCGGTGGCCGAGGTGCAGGCCCTCGCGGTAGGCGAGCACGCCGTCCCGGGGGCGGGTGCCGGGGACGGCGGGTCCGGCGCCGGTGGCCGGCCAGGTGGCGGGCAGCCGGCCGCCCGGTTCGGCGCGGCCGAAGAGGACGTCGGCCAGTCCGTCGCCGCCCTCCTGGCCGGGGAACCAGCCGAGCAGCACCGCCGCGGCCTCGCCGCGCCAGGGCATCAGCACCGGTCCGCCGGAGGTGACCACCGCGACCGTGGCCGGGTTGGCCGCCGCCACCGCGGAGACCAGGGCGTTCTGCCCGTCCGGCAGGTCGAGGGTGCTGCGGTCGAACCCCTCGCTCTCGTGCTGTTCGGAGGTGCCGACCACGACGATCACGGCGTCGGCCCCGCGGGCGAGTTCGACGGCAGCGGCGAGCTCCTCCTCGGGGGTGCCGGCCGGGGCGTCCGCGGTCAGCGCGACGACCCGGCCGTGGCCGGGCTCCACGATCCGCCGGGCCGCCACCTCGGTCTCCTGCCCGGCCGCGAGTTCGACCTCGGCCTGCCGGAACGACGGCGTGACGTGCAGGTAGGTCGGGTCGTCGGACTCCGGTGCCGTGTAGCAGTCGAGCACCGTCCGGCCGTCCACCCGCAGCCGGACGGCGCCGAGCCCGACCACCCCGAGCCGCCAGCGTCCGGCGGTGCCGACCCGCAGCACCGTCCGCAGGTCGACGCTGTGCAGGGCGGTGAGGTCGACCGACTCGTCGACCTCGAAGGAGCGCCCGCTCGGCCGGTCCTCGGTGTGCAGCACCCGGCCGGCGGCGTCCAGGAAGCGGACGTGGACGCCGGGCCGGCCGGTCACCGGGTTGCGGCAGTCGCCGGCGGCGACCGGGGTCGGGCGCACCGAGCTCCGGACGCCGGGCGCGTGGACGACCTCGACACCGGGCGGGAGCGCGGCCCGGATGCCGTCCAGCGGCGACACCACCGAGGCCGGGTAGACCGAGGCGCTGCCGCCGCCCTGGATCCGTGCGGCGGCCGCGCCGGGTCCGAGGACGGCGATCCGGCGCACCCGGGCCGGGTCCAGCGGCAGCAGCCCGCCGCGGTTGGTCAGCAGCACGGCCCCGGCGGCCGCGGCCCGGCGCAGCAGCGCGCGGTCCCGC
>NZ_JBEYFP010000496.1:0-4453 GCF_040634455.1 Kitasatospora sp. NPDC007106 | reverse complement strand
CGGCACCCGGGCCGGCGCTCTCCAGGTCGTCGCGGAGCGCGGCCAGCCGCGGCCGGGCGGCGGACAGGCCGCGCAGGGTGGTCCGGACGGTCGCCACCACCACGTCGGCCCGCCGGGCCAGCACCGCACCCGGGCCGGTCGCTCCGGACCGGCCCAGGTCGACGATCACGTCGTAGCCCTGGCCGTCCAGCGCCTGGAAGGTGTCGGCGAGCGGCTCCCAGGTGTACGCGAGGCCGGGCGCCTGCGCGGGGTCGGTGAGGCCCGGCAGCAGCAGCCGCTCCGCGGTGCCCTCCGGGGAGAGGTCGACCAGCTGCTCCCAGACGGTCTGGGCGAGCAGGCCGCGGCGGTCCGCCACGGCCAGGTTGCGCAGCCCGTAGACCGCCTCGATGCGGCCCTCCAGTGCGCCGGCCAGCACGGCGCCGCCGTCCGGGTCGCACTCGGCGAGCAGCACCTTGCGGCCCGGCGGCAGCGGCCAGCTGAGCAGCAGGGCGAGGGCGGTGGTGGTGGCCCCGGGCGCGCCCGGGCCGCCGACCACGGCGACGACCGCCATCAGGTGCCACCTCCCGTACCGCTCTTCGGACTTCCGGTGGCCTTGCCGCTCGGGGCACCCGTCGGCGTACCGGCCGGGGGTGTGACCGCTCCGGCGTTCCCGTCGTCCGCGGTGGTGCCGCTCGTGGACGGCGCGGGCGCGGGGGCGCCGGCCCGCGGTGCGAGGATCACCTGGAACCGGCCGGAGGACACCCAGAAGGCCAGCCGCGGCCCGTCGGCCGAGGGAACGGCCACGTCCACCACCTGGCTGCCGTCGGAGTCGACCCGGCCGACGGTGACCACCACCGCGGCGATCGTCTCCGGCGGCCGGCCGGCCGCCGCCTGGTCGCCCTTGGCGTCCGGGGTGGACACCACCAGCACCTGCAGCCCCGGCTGAAGCCGCGTGGCGGGCAACTGGGTGCGTTTGGCGGCGAGGCCGACGGTCTGCTGGTCGGGGCGGAGCACCGGCTCCGCCGTCAGGTCCGCCTTGAGCAGCAGGGCGCCGCGCTTGAGGTCGGTGGTGGCGCGCAGGCCGATGGTGCGGGCCCGGTCCCGGGCGTCCAGCGGGCGCAGCAGCGGGTCGCCGGCGATGTGCGCGACCACCAGGTCGTCGGCGGTGACGGCCTGCCCCATCGGGATGTCGCGGGCCACCGCCAGCACGGCGATCCGCTGCCCCGAACTGGTGTAGAGGGCGGCGCCGCCGAGGCCGCCCGCGGCGATCAGCGCGACCGCCATCGCCAGCACGGCGGGCCGCCGCCGCCGTGCCCGCAGGGTGCGCGGGGGCACGTGCGGGGCCGGACGGTGCGGGTCGGGGGCGAGGGCGGCAGTGCCTGCGCTCGGCGTCGGGACGTTGCGGGTTTCCACCGGGCTTCGGCCTTTCCGGAACTGGTGGTTCGTCGTGGGGTCGGGGCGTGGCCGGCGGTCAGTTGAGCGCCTGCACCTCGGCGACCTTCAGCGGCAGCGGCTGGTCCGTGTCGACGCGGTAGTCGACCGCGAACACCCGCGCCCCGGTGTCGGAGCGCACCGCCTCGACCCGCCAGGTCAGCGTGGCGGTGAGGTAGAAGGTCTGGTCGTGCTGGCCGCCGGACGCCTTCCGGTAGGTGTGGCCGCAGGGCGGTTCGGTGCCGGCGCCCGGGGTGTAGGCGGTGCCGGGGCCGGTGCAGTCGGCGCCGGCCGAGCCGTCGCCGGTGTCCCAGTGCACCTTCGTCAGCCGGGCGGTGGCGGTGACGCTCATCGTCCGGCCCTTGGCGGTGGCGCTCTGCGGGCCGGCCGTGGTCGGCCCGGCGGTGTACCAGAGCCAGACCGGCACCCCGACGACGGCGGTGGCGGCCGGGGCGGCGTGCAGCGCCGGCGAGTCGAAGTGGATCATGCCGAGCGCCTTCATGCCCAGGTCGTACGGGCGGTCCGGCGGCGGCGGGCCGCCGGGCGGCTGGGCGAAGAACATCGGCGGCTTCGGCGACAACTGGCCGCCGACACCGCGGCAGTTGACCTCGTACACCGCGCCCTCGGACGGGGCGTGGCCGTCCCAGGCGGGGTCGCTCGCGGGCGGCTGCGGCTCGGAGCGGTGGTAGTAGCAGCCGTCCGCGGTGGAGAACCAGCCGAGGTCGTCGTCCCAGCAGGGCCACTGCTGCCCGTTCCAACTGCACATCTGCACCCCGCCGTCGGACCCGCCCGACGACCCACCGCTCCCGCCCCCGGGCTCGGCCGTGCTCCCGGGCTCGGTGACGACCACGCAGATGTACCTGTTCTTGCACGGTCCCACGTCACCGGCGGGCCCTTGATCGGCGACCGCGGGGGTGGTCGCCAGCGTCAGAAACAGTACGGCAACGAGTAGGCGCCGCAAGGATTTCAGCATGTCCGCCCCACCTCACGGGTGACTTCCACAATGGTCCAACTCGCGCCGTTCTTTCGCAGTCGCGTGGTGGAAACGTAGCGCCCGAGGCGCTGTTGGGGATCACGGATTGCCTTGGTCGCCGGGTCGGCCTGGTGCCACCCCGTGACGTCCAGGCAGTCCTCGATCTCCGCCGTCGGCGGATTGGCCACGGCATCCAGTTTCCGGACCACCGGAGAAGTGCGGGGTGCTCCGATCATCACGAGCTTGGACTCGCGCAGTTGGTGGAGGCTGGCGAGCTCGTCGCTCAATGCCTGACCGGTCGAGTACGCCTGAAGTTGCGAACCGTCCGAATCCGGCCGTGCGAAGACCTCGACCTTGGCGTCCCACCAGGCTTGATAGGTGCTCAGCACCGTTCGGGCGACGGCGCCGTCGGGGCCTTCGGTGGGGGCGCTGCCGCCCGTACCCGGACCACTCGAAGGAGTTACTGCAGTCCCACCGGGAACAGCCGTCACAGGAGTACCCAGACGGTCCGCAGAACCCCCGGCGTCGGCGGCGGAACAGGCACTGAGCGCCAACAGCAGTGCCACCCCACCGATCCCGACCGCCCCAGGGCGCAACACATTTCCGCGCTGCCGCATCGCCCCACCTCGTAGCGCCAGACCTCGTCCGCGGCCGTGGTCGCACAATTCCTCTGCCGTCCCTCGGTGCCGCCGCGGGGACATCGATTCTTCGCCACCCGCCCCGGCACAGCAACACCTCGGGCGGTCCGACCTTACGCGTTCGGCGGATCGGTTGGGGTGTTTTCTCGCCAGAGCACGGCCAACAGTTCGTCGGAAAGCGACAATCCGGCCAATGCGCCCCGGACGGCGGCCCGATTGTGCATCAGCAGCCTTCCTCCGTCGGCCGGTACGAGTTCGACGGCCTGTCCGGCTTCGGCCGCGCCGCCGTCCCGCAGGGCGAGTTCGTGCGCGAGGACGGGCGCGAGTTCCTGCGGGCCGAGGGCGGCGGGTGCGCCGGGGACGCCGCGGTCGAGGGCGTCCACCAGGAGCCGGCTGAACGATCCGTCACCTCCCGGGCGGACGGCGTCCCGGCCGCGCCGTCCGGCCTGGTGCCGGCCGATCCGGCCCCAGAGCGGGACGCGGGAGTGGCTGAGGAGCTCTCCCGCGGCGTCCTCCCGGGCGAGGGCGGCCCAGGTGTCGCGGTCGGCGACCGCGTCGACGAGCAGCAGGGTCTCCTCCTGCCCGCCGTGCACCATGGCGCTGACCACCCAGTCCCAGGCGAGGCCGCGCCGGTAGGCGTTGTCGGGGGTGGAGCCGGCGGTGACGAGCGCGATCCGCCGTCCCCTGGGGTCGGCGGCGAGCTGGCCGAGCAGGCAGACGACCAGCCACCGCGCGGGTCTCGCCGCGGCGGCGCGCAGCGCGGTGAGCATGGTGTTGGCGTCGGCGTCCGGGGGCAGCAGGTCGACCCGGCAGCCCCGGGCCCCGGCGTCGAAGGTCCGGCCGGGCAGTGCCGCGGCGAGGGTGCGGGCGCCGTCCGCGGCCCGTTCCGAGCCGGACCAGCTGCGGTCCGGCCCCCCGTCCGCGCCGATCACCACCAGTTCGATGCCGCCGCCCACCCCGCACCAGCCCCCTTCCGCCTTCGTGCCTGGCGACAAGCTACCGCCGGAGGACCCTTCGGGCAGGGACCATCGGCCCTACCGGCTCCACGGCCGCGGGCCGAGCATCGTGCCATGGAGTACGAGGACCCTGTGGAGGAGCTGAGCGAGGCCGAGTGCCGCCGTCTGCTCGGCACCGTGCCCGTCGGGCGCGTGGTGTACACCGAGCACGCGCTGCCCGCGGTGCTGCCGGTGGCGTTCGAGGTGGCGCAGGACGGCCGGCTGGTGCTGGCGCTGCGCGCCGACAGCACCACCGCGCGGGCGCTGGACGGCACGGTCGCCGCCTTCCAGGCCGACGTGCTCGACCCGGAGACGCGCTCCGGCTGGAGCGTCCTGGTGCACGGGCACGCCGAGGTGGTCCGGGACCACCTCGCGCAGGACGGCCTGTACGACGCGGGGCTACGCCCGTGGGTGGGCGGTCCGCGGCCGGTGTACGT
>NZ_JBEYFP010000495.1:0-4457 GCF_040634455.1 Kitasatospora sp. NPDC007106 | reverse complement strand
ACCGGCTGGCGGCCGGTGTACGTCTGCTTCTTCGCGCCGATCGGCCAGCTGACCGTCAGTCCCTTGGCGTCGACCACCGTCCAGCCGGACGGGTGATCGGTGGTCGCTTCGAGGGTCTTGCGGTCGATGGCGTACTGCCAGGTGGTCTTCTCGACCGCGCGGCCGGCCGCGGTCGTCGTCCGGCTGTCGCTGACCAGAGCGGTGTCGTCGGTGGTGTCCAGCACCTTGACGGTCCGTTCGACCGCCATCGGGACGTCCCGCTTGACGGCCGAGAGCAGGTTGCCCTTCGCCACCTCCTGGGCGTCGAGCAGGGTCTTGAAGCTACCGGTGTAGGAGCGGGTGACGTCGGTGTCGCCGGGCAGCCGTTCCACGTAGGTGGGCGTGACGAAGAACGCGAGGACGAACGCGCCGGCGATCAGCACCAGACCGACCACGACGCCGACGCCGCGGAGCACCATGTTCGTCCGCATGATCCGCTCTCCCACTGGACTCGATCCGTGCCGCTCCTGTCCGGCCCAGTGTCAGGTCGGCCGGGCACCCGCGCCACAGCGGCGCCCCGGCCGTCGTTCCCGGCGGTGTCGCCGTTCCGGCCGCCGACCTGGCACGCGTCCCGGGCCGACCCCGCACGGGCGGATTCGTCCGCGATCGACCGGTCGGTGGACGGCGGCGGCCCCGGACGGCCGGGTCGTCCCGGCCACCGAGTGCGCGCAGGGCCCGTTCGGCTTCGCTCCCCGTGGGGTGGCGCCCCCGGGGCCGGCCCGGCCCCCCCGGGGGTGGGGGAGGGCCGGGCCGGGGGTCAGCCGTTACGGGCCGCTTCCGGGCCGGTGATCCGCCGGAGCAGGGGCAGGGTCGAGGCGATGATCCCGAGGGAGGCGACCAGCCCGACCATGACCAGGGCGTAGTACACGGCGCCCGGCGACACGAGCGTGTAGTGCATCTGGGAGGTCAGGAACAGGTGTGCCGACAGCAGGCCCGTCCCGGTCGCCACCACGGCGACCACCACCAGCGGAAGCGCGCTCTCCAGGGCCACCACCGTCCGCAGCAGGCCCAGCGGCGCCCCGCCGAGCCGCAGCAGCGCGAACGGCCGCCTGCGTTCGGAGAGTCCGGCGACCACGCTCACCGCCAGGCTGCAGCCCGCGATCGGCAGGGTGGTGAGGATGACCACGTTCGCCAGCTGCCGGAAGCCGGCCAACTGCCGCTGCTGGTCGCTGCCCCAGTCCTTCACCATCCGCGACCCGTGGTCGGGGAAGGCCCGGCCGAGCACCGTCCGCACCCGCTCCGTCGCCGCCGTCGACCCGTCGGTCGTCACGTAGACCATCTGCACGGGCAACGCCGCCAGTTGGGCCGGGGTGACGGGGGCGGTGGGCCACTGCCGGGCGTCCGCCGTCCGCAGGTCGAGGAACTGGTACATCGGGACGGCCGCGACCTCCGCCCCCGGTGCGCAGCCGCCGACCACCGGGGTGCCCGCGAGTTCGGAGCAGAGCACCAGGGCCGGTGCCCACGGCCGCGGATCGGCCGGATCGGCCGCCACCCGGGCCGGGTTGGCGTGCACCACCACCGCGCCGCGGTACCCCGGCACCGCCTGCAACCCCGCGAGCACCGCCTCCGGCACCCGGTCCGCCATCGGCGGGTCCTCCAGCATCGCACCGTGCTGCACCGCCGCGCGGGTCTGCGGATCGCCGCTCAGCACACCGCGGTTGGCGTTGATGGTGCCGATGATCCCGACGGTCGCGCTCGTCACGAAGAGTGCCAGCACGAGGCCGCTCACCGACCGGAAGCCCGCCTTCGGATCGTCCGCCAGCCGCCGTACCGCGATCAGCGAGGCCGGACGCGAAGTGCGCCGGGCGACCAGCCGTGCCGCGGCCATCGTCAGCCACGGCCCGGCGACCACCAGGCCCAGCATCACCAGCACGAACCCGGACAGGTACGCCCAGGTCTGGCCGTCGGTCGTCTCCGGACGCCGGTCCACGAACCAGGCCAGCTCGCCGATCCCGGCCGCCAGCGGCAGCAGCCGCCACGCCTGCGGCGGCCGCGGCGTCACCCGCCGGCTGACCCCCAGCGGCGACACCGAGACCCGGCGCAGCGCCAGCCGTGCCGACACCGCCGCCGCGACCGGCACGCCCAGTGCCACCGCGAGCACCTGCACCACGTGCAGGGTCAGGTCGTCGGTGAAGTAGCGGTCCCCGGTGAACGGCACCTGCGCCACCAGGGGGCGGAGCGCCGCGAACAGCGCGAAGCCCGCCGCCGTGCCCGCCACCGCCGCCAGCGTCGACTCCACCGCCGAGATCAGCGCCACCTGGCCGGGGGTCGCGCCCACCAGCCGCATCGCGGCGAACCGCTGCTCGCGGCGGGCCGCCGACAGCCGGGTCGCCGTCCCGATGAACACCAGCACCGGGAAGATCAGCGCCCCCGCGACCACGGAGAGGATCAGCGTCATCGCGTCGCCGCGCACCCCCGCGCCCGGGCAGTCGTCGGCGCACTTCGTCGGCAGGGCGTCCGCGATCGTCGTCACCGCCCGGGCGCCGGGCGCCGCCCGGAGCCGGTCGACCGGGCGGCCCACCACCGCGATCAGCGAGTCCGGCGAGGCCAGCGCGGCATCGCCGAGCACGCCGGCGAGCCTGCCGGGGAACCGGTCGCCGAGTTCGGCGGAGGGGACGGCCGCCACGAGCTTCACCAGCGCGGGCGATGCCCAGTACTCCCCGGGTGCCGGAAGCGCCGTCATCCCCGGCGGCACCGGTGAGGTGGGGCCGGTCGCGGCCACGTCCACCTCGAAGATCGGCTTGCCGTCGTAGTGGTCGTCGTGGGCCCGCCACCACAGCGGGTCGACCGGGGCGCTCGCCGTCCGGGCCGCCGCACCGGTGTTCCACCACAACTGCCGTTCGTTGGAGGAGTCGACGGCGTTGATCCCGGCCAGTGTCGACAGCAGCAGCGCCACGCCGACCGCCACCGCCGCCGCGATCGAGACCAGCCGGGCCAGCGCCTCGCGTCCGCCGCTCACCGAGAGCCGCAGTGCCAGCGCGATCACGACGCGATCCGATCCACGGGGAGCGAGGTCACCCGGCCGTCCCGGACGACCGCCTCGCGGTGCGCGTACGCCGCCACCCGCGGTTCGTGCGTCACCAGGACCACGGTGGTGCCCTGTTCGCGTGCGGCGCCCACCATCAGCTCCATCACCTGCTCGCCGGTCAGCGAGTCCAGCGCGCCGGTCGGCTCGTCGGCGAACAGCACCCGCGGGCGGGTCACCAGGCCGCGGGCCAGCGCCACCCGCTGCGCCTGGCCGCCCGACAACTCGCCGGACCTACGTCGCTCCAGGCCGTCCAGGCCGAGCCGGGCGAACCACGGGCGGGCCTCGGCGAGCGCCGCCGCGCGCCGGGTGCCGCCCAGCAGCAGCGGCAGTGCGACGTTCTCCTCGGCGGTCAACTCCGGTACGAGCTGGCCGAACTGGAAGACGAAGCCGAAGCCGTCGCGGCGCAGCGCGCTGCGCTCGGTCTCGCCGAGGCGGTCGATCCGCCGGCCGTCGAAGTGGATCTCGCCGGAGTCCGGGGTGAGGATGCCGGCCAGGCAGTGCAACAGCGTGGACTTGCCGGAGCCGCTCGGC
The DNA here is from genome assembly GCF_040634455.1 of Kitasatospora sp. NPDC007106. NCBI lineage: Bacteria > Bacillati > Actinomycetota > Actinomycetes > Kitasatosporales > Streptomycetaceae > Kitasatospora > Kitasatospora sp. NPDC007106. Next base: position 859 of record NZ_JBEYFP010000495.1, on the reverse strand, counting down.
CCCATCACGGCGAGGATCTCGCCCGCGCCGACCGCGAGGTCCGCGCCGCGCAGCGCCGGGGTCTCGCCGAAGGCGAGGTTCACCCCGCGGGCCTCGATCAGGGCGTCCGTCATGGCCGCACCGCCTGGGCGATCGCGTCCAGCCGGGCCGCGGTGAGGTCGATCCAGCGCAGGTCGGCCTCCAGCCGGAACAGCCCGTGGTCGGCCAGCAGGGCGTCCAACAGGGCGCCGCTGCGGCGCAGTTCGGTGAGTTCGCGCATCCGTTGCATGTGCGCCGCACGCTGGGCGTCGAGGTACTGCTCGGCGTCCCGGCCGAGCATCAGGGCCAGCACGACCTTGGTGAACAGGACGGTCTGCAGGGTGGGTTCGGGGGCGACGGGCTCCGCGAGCCAGGTCTCGAACTCCGTCACCCCCGCCTCGGTGATGACGTACCGCTTGCGCTCGGGGCCGCCGCCCGGTTCGGCCTCGCCGGCCACCACCTTGCCGTCCCGTGCGAGCCGGCTCAGCGTCGCGTAGACCTGCCCGTACGGCAGCGGCTTGTCGCGCCCGAACAGTGCGTCGTAGTCCCGCTTGAGGTCGTATCCGTGGCTGGGCTCACGCTCCAGCAGCCCGAGAAGGGTCAGGGGAACACTCATGGGACGACCATACCCCAGGCGTATACATCGAGTGTATACATCGAGAGAACTCGCGTCGGGGCCGACGCCCGGACGGCAGCTGAGCCCTTCGGGCACCGCCGACGGGGTCCGACGGCCCACCCGGTCCGCCCCCGCCGACCCTCTCGGACGGCCCCCGCCCGGCCGAGGACCGAGGCGAAGGTGGGACGCCCTCCCGCTGTGCGTCCCACGGGTCGAGGAGCAGTG
>NZ_JBEYFP010000494.1:0-4472 GCF_040634455.1 Kitasatospora sp. NPDC007106 | reverse complement strand
CCGCGACGTTCGCCTCCAGGTGGGCAGGGTCAGCGGTGCCGGGGATGAGCAGCACGTTCGGGGCCTGGTGCAGCAGCCAGGCAAGGCCGACCTGGGAGGGCGTGACACCCAGCGACCGGGCCACGGCGTGCACCGCCGGCTCGTCGGTCACGCCGGGCAGGCCGGAAAAAGCCCCGCCGAGGGGGAAGAACGGCACCCAGGCGATGCCCTCGGCCACGCACAGCCGCAGCAGATCCTCGTCGTCGCGGGAGACGAGGCTGTAGGCGTTCTGGACACAGACGACGCCGGCGGGCAGGGCGCGGCGCAGGCCCTCGAGGGTGACGCTGCTCAGACCGATCGCGCCGATCTTGCCCTCCTCGCGCAGGGCGGTCATCACCGCGAGCTGATCGTCGAGGTCGACGACCTGGTCCCCCTCGGGGCGCAACCCCGGGCCGGTGTCCAGGCGGCGCAGGTTGACGACCCCGAGCCGGTCGACGCCCAGGCTGCGCAGGTTGTCCTCGACGCTGGCGCGCAGCTGCTCGGGCCGCTGCGCCAGACGCAGCGGCAGGCGCCCGCCGGGGTCGGGATCGGCCCCCACCTTCGTGACCACCAGGACGTCGTCCTCGGGGCGCAGCGCCTCGCGGATCACATCGTTGGCGAAACCGAAGCCGTAGAACTCGGCGGTGTCCACGTGGTCGACGCCCAGCTCGACCGCGCGGCGCAGCAGGGCGAGGGCCTCGTCGCGGCGGTCGTGCAGGCGCTCGAGCTGCAGCGCACCGTATCCGGTCCGGAGAACGGTGCGGGCGGCTAACGGAGCGGTCAGAGCGGTCATGTCGTCTCCGTAAGGTGCTAGACGGCCCGGGAGGGCCGGATGCGGCTGATGTGGTCTTGCCGACCGCGGCTCCCGAGGAGTGGCCGTCCGGTTCTCCGGGGCGCCCTGGCTGCTGATTGAGATATGCGCGCTGTGTGCGGTCGCTGTTTACGGAGACGACGGCGGGGTGTTCCTCGGGCCAAGGGGATCGTGGGACCGAGGAGGGGCGAGTGAGTGAGCGAAGTGCCCGCGTCTGGGCGGGAATTGACGCAGGCAAGGGGCACCACTGGGCGGCCGTCGTCGACGAGGCCGGCACCACGCTGTGGTCGAAGAAGGTCGGCAACGACGAGACGGCGATCCTGACCGCGCTCGGGGAGATCCTGGAGCTGGCCGACGAAGTGCACTGGGCGGTGGACATCTCCGGCACGTCCTCGGCCCTGCTGCCGGCCCTGCTCGCGGCCCACGGCCAGCGTGCCGTCTACGTGCCCGGCCGGACTGTCAACCGCATGGCCGGCGCCTACCGGGGCGAGGCGAAGACCGACGCCCGCGACGCCTACGTCATCGCCGAAACCGCCCGCCAGCGACGGGACTTCACCGCGATCGAGGTGCCCGCCCAGCTGGCGGCCGACCTTGCACTGCCGACCGCGCACCGCTCGGACCTGATCGCTGACCGCGTGCGGATGATCAACCGGCTCCGCGACGTGCTGACCGGCATCTTCCCCGCCCTGGAGCGGGCCTTCGACTACTCCGCGCACAAGGGCGCGCTGGTGCGGCTGACCGGCTACCAGACCCCGGCCGCGCTCCGCCGCCGCGGCCGGGCTCGCCTGACGGCCTGGCTGGCCAACCGGAGCGTCCGCGGCGCCGACGCGGTCGCGGACACCGCGCTGGAGGCCGCCGACGCCCAGCGCACCGTGCTGCCCGGGGAGGATGTTGCCGCCGCGATCGTCGCCGACCTGGCCGTGCGGATCCTGGCCCTGGACGACCGACTCAAGCGGATCGACAAGCAGATCCGCGACGCCTTCCACGCCCACCCGCAGGCCGAGATCATCGAGTCCCTGCCCGGCGTCGGCCCGACACTCGGCGCCGAGCTCGTCGTCGCGGCCGGCGACCTGACGGCCTACGCCGGCCACCTCGCCTCGGCGGCCGGGCTCGTGCCCGTTCCCCGCGATTCCAGACGACGCACCGGCAACCTGCACCGGCCCAAACGCTACAGCCGCCGCCCGCGACGGGTGTTCTACCCGCCCGCGCAGAGCAGCATCATCAAGGACGGCCCCAACCGGGACTTCTACCTCAAGAAGCGCGCCGAAGGCTGCAAGCACGTCCAGGCGGTCATCGCCCTGGCCCGCCGCCGCGTCAGCGTCCTGTGGCCACTCCTGCGCGACAACCGGGTCTTCACCTCCGCTCCGGTCGCGCAGACGGCTTGACTCAATCATTGAGACTCCCCGGTCGGTGTCCGCAGGGCGGTGTAGAGCAGTTCGGCCTGGTAGAGCGCCATGATTCGGTGGGCGATCGCGGCGGCGCGCTCCCGAGCCGGGGCCGGTTCGTGGTTCTCGACCTTCACCAGCCAGGCCGTGACGCAGTCGTGCAGCATCGCGCGCATCCGGTCGGTCGCGTCGACGACGATGCCGCGGACGGCCGGGTCGGTGGTCGCCTCGCTCCAGGTCTGCACGCCGACCCGGGCGTGGACGGGATCGATCGCGGCAGTCAACCGGGCGAGCAGCTCGTCGGGGCCGGGCGGGACGTCGGCCGCGGCGTACCCGCCGATGGTGTCGGCCCGCCGGTGGAGCATCTCGCGCGCGGCGGCGCGGACCAGGTCGGCCTTGTTGCGGTAGTGCGCGTAGATCGAGCCGGTCGACAGGCCCGACTCGGCACTGATGTCGGCGATCGAGGTCCGCTCCAGGCCGTTGCGACTGAAGCAGCGCACGGCGGCCTCGGCGATCTGAGTACGCCGGAGTTCCTTGCGCGCATCGGTGAGCCGAGGCACCAGACCTCCCACAAAAAGAATCCCTGTTCTCCTTGCGGGCGACACTAGCAGAACCGCTGTTCTTTTTGTTGCGAGTGGCCCTCATCCGGACGGACACCGTTCGTGACAACCGGGGCCCGCCCCGCGATGGACGCGTCAGACGGACGGCAGCCGGCCGGTGCACATCGGCTCGGCCGTCGAACCCTCCGATCCCGTTCCGCAGCGGCACTGCCGCACCGAACTGACACGGCAATCCCTGAGGTTGACGGCCGATCAAGTGAGCACAGCTGCCCGAGGAAACGGTGTTCGAGGGCGAGCAGCTCGGCCGCCAAGTCGTGGCGCAACACGACGGCCGGCCCGGGTCCGGAGGCGGACCAGCAGAACTTGCCGCACCCGGAGCCGGCGGCGGCGAAACCCGCAGCCGAGGCGGAGACCACGGCAGAGGCGAAGCCGAAAACGTCCCGCGCGAACCGGTTCCAGCAGGGTCCGGCGGCACCCGCCCAATTCGTCGAGCAGGAGGGTCACATACGGGCCCCGCGCCCCGCATCGCCAGCAGTCGAGGTCGTGGCGGCCGGCACTGACGAGAAGGAAAACGCGCAAGTCGCAGAGGTGAGGCCGGGCACATTCCTCAACAACACGAAAGCGAGGCACGCCAAACCGACGCCAGGGCAGCCCGCACAGCCCGCCGAGCACGGCGTGCAGTGGGCGTAGCGGCGACGCGGAGAGTCACCGCTCCGCAGGAGTTGTGGGCCGAATCGGTTCTCACCCACGCAGCACCAAGGCGGCGACTTCGGTCACGTCGTCGCCTCGACTGCGCGCCGGAGGACGGCCGCCACGCCGTGAGTGTGGGGATCGCCGTGCCCGAAGAGCACCGTGCCGACATCCAGCTCGGCCAGCCGGCGCAACCACACGACGGCACAGATGCGCTCAGTGCTGAAAACGCCCAGCACGGTCCGGCCAACATTGGCGACCGCGTCGCCGGTGAACAGCACCCGCGGCCCGGGCAGGTGGAGTGCAATCGACCCGTCCGTGTGGCCGGGCACCGCGACCACCACGGCCCCGCCGCCGAAGTCCAGCACGTCGCCGTCCTCCACCTCCCGGTCGACCGGGCACGGCGGTGCCGGCGGCAGGGGCGGGAGTGCGGCGCGGATCGGTATCTCGAACTCTTCCAGCACCGGGGGTGCCCCGGCCACGGCGCCCCGGATCACCGGTGCTTCCAACCGGTGGGCGATGACCTGCGCCCCGTGCCGGGCGGCCAGTTCGGCGGCCGAGCCGGTGTGGTCCTCGTGCCAGTGCGTCAGGACGATCCGCCGCAGCTCACCGTCGAGAGCTTCCTCGATCCTCGCCGCGCAGTCGGCGGTGCCGGTGTCGATCAGGGTCAGTTCGTCGCCGTCCCGCCACAGGTAGGCCGCCCCCACTGGGAAGCGGAGCATGCGCAGCCTTGGCAGCACCTCGATCACATCCATACCGTCAGACTGCGCGATCGCCCTTGCAACCACGCGGCGGTTCGCCGACGGCTTACCACCCGACCCCCACGAACGGAGCGCGAGCCCCGGCTCCGCGGAGCGCGGCGACTGGCCCCGCCCGGAGCAGGATCAGCAGAACCTGCCGACCGCGATCGGCATCGAGCAGGAGCTCGAGTCGGTGGCCGCAAAGGCCACGGCCAAGGCGAAGCCCAAGGCATCCCACGCAGACCGCTTCGCCCGGGGCCTGGCCGCG
>NZ_JBEYFP010000493.1:0-4482 GCF_040634455.1 Kitasatospora sp. NPDC007106 | reverse complement strand
TATTACTTCGCCCCCCCCCCTCTACATAAACACCAACCACAAACCACCTTCCCCCACCCCCCCAACGTCCCTCACACCCCCGCGCCCCCCCGGGGGGGCCGGGGGGCCCCCGACCGGGCCGCGGCCTCAGGCCTTGGTGGTCTCCACCTCCGGTGCCTGCGGCTGTGCGGGGACGGCACCGGTGTGCGGGTCGGCGAGCGCGGACTCGTCGAACGGCAGGCCGCCGGCCAGGACGAGGTCGAGCCGCTCGCGGTCGAGCTCGCCCGTCCAGTGGCCGATCAGCACGGTGGCCACCGCGTTGCCGGCGAAGTTGGTGAGCGCCCGCGCCTCCGACATGAAGCGGTCGATGCCGACGATCAGGCCGACGCCGTCGACCAGCTCCGGCCGGTGCGACTGCAGGCCGCCGGCCAGCGTCGCCAGGCCGGCGCCGGTGACCCCGGCCGCGCCCTTGCTGGCGATCACCATGAAGAGCAGCAGCGAGAGCTGCTGGCCCAGCGACATCGGCTTGTCCATCGCCTCCGAGATGAAGATGGAGGCCATGGTGAGGTAGATCGCGGTGCCGTCCAGGTTGAAGCTGTAGCCGGTCGGCACGGTGATGCCGACGACCGGACGGCTGACCCCGAGGTGCTCCATCTTGGCGATCAGCCGGGGCAGCGCGCTCTCCGAGGACGAGGTGGAGAGGATCAGCAGGAACTCCCGGCCGAGGTAGCGCAGCAGCGAGAACACGTTGACCCCGGCCACCAGCCGCAGCAGCAGGCCGAGCACCACGGCGACGAACAGCGCGCAGGTCAGGTAGAAGCCGAACATGATCATGGCGAGGCTCTTCAGCGCGGCGGTGCCGGTGGCGCCGACCACCGCGGCGATCGCGCCGAAGGCGCCGATCGGGGCCACCCACATGATCATCGACATGATGCGGAACACCAGCCGCTGCAGGTGCTCGACGCCGCGCAGCACCGGCGCGCCGACCGGGCCCATCGCCTGCAGGGCGAAGCCGGCCAGCAGGGCCACCAGCAGGGTCTGCAGCACCTTGCCCTCGGTGAGGGCGGAGAAGAGCGTCGTCGGGATGATGCCGAGCAGGAAGTCGGCCGTCCCGGTGGCCTCGCCCGCCGCCGCCTGGGCGTGCCCGGACTTGGCCAGGGCACTCGTGAGGTGCAGCCCGGAGCCGGGCTCGATCAGGTTGCCCACCAGCAGGCCGATGCCCAGCGCCACGGTGGACATCACCAGGAAGTAGCCGAGCGCCAGTCCGCCGACCCGGCCGACCTTGGCCGCCTTGGTGACCGAGCCGATGCCGAGCACGATGGTGCAGAAGATCACCGGGCTGATCATCATCTTGATCAGATTGACGAAGCCCGTGCCGATCGGCTTCAGCTCCACCGCCGCGTCCGGCGCGGCGAGACCGACGACGATGCCCGCGGCCACCGCCGCGATCACCGCCAGGTAGAGGTAGTGCGTACGGTCGACTCTGCGGCGGACTGCTCCTGCGCTCGACATTCCACGGCTCCTTCGCCCAGCTGTCCCTGACGGCCCCGGGGGGAGGGCCGGTGAAGACTATGGGTGCCGGAGTGACGGGGGTCACGTTTGCGTTCATAGAGTTCACACCGGACGGTGCCGCCGCCGGGGGAGGACCGTGCACACTGGCCGGTATACCACCGCCGGGGCCCGGGTGACGGCGGTGACGCGGTCGTCGGTGGGGCCCTCGGCCGGGGTGGCGAGGGTGTCGGTGACCTGGAGGGTGCCGTTGATGCCGGGGCCGAAGGCGGTGGCGAGCCGGTCGTAGGCGGTGCGGCTCGCGGAGCCGGTGGCGTTGGATCCCGCGTCGAGCTGGCCGAAGGCGAGCTGGGCGGCGGGCAGCGCGAGGGCACCGACCAGGAGGGTCGCGGCGATCAGGCAGCGCCACGGCCGGGCGGCGACGACCTCGGCGATCCGCCCCCAGCCGCGGGGGCCCGCCTGGTCCGCCTTCGCGCCGCGCCGGGGCCTCGCGGCGAGGCGGGGGCCGAGCAGGACGAGGACGGCGGGCAGCAGGGTCAGGTTGATGCCGACGGCGACGAGGACGGCGATGCCGGGGGCGAGCGCGAGGGCGTACAGCAGCGGGATGCCGCCGAGGGCGAGGCCGGCGAGTGCGGCGATCACGGCGCTGCCCGCGAAGGCGACCGCCTTGCCGGAGCCGGCCGTGGTGCGGACGGCGGCCTCCTCGCGGCCGACTCCGGCGGCGAGGAGTTCGCGGAAGCGGGTGAGCCCGAAGAGGGTGTAGTCGATGCCGACGCCGAGGCCGATCATCGCGGCGATGGTCTCGCCGGAGGACGGCATGTCGACCAGGTGGCCGACCAGTCCGAGCACCGAGAGCGAGATGCCGAGGCCGAGTCCGCCGGCGAGCAGCGGGAGGCCGGCCGCGACCAGGCCGCCGAAGGTGAGGGCGAGGACGACGAAGGCGGCGGCGAGGCCGATCGCCTCGCTGTGGCCGGTGGAGCCCTTGTCGACGGCGGCGGCGAGGAAGCCGCCCGGGGTGACCTCGATGCCGGCCGCGGTGGCCGGGGCGGCCGCGGCGGTGATCCGGTCGGTGATCCCGGGGGTGATCTCGCGTCCGGTGACGTCGAGTTCGACCGACAGGTAGCCGGTGCGGCCGTCGGCGGAGATCGCCTTGGCGCCGGCCGGGTCGTACGGGGTGGTGACGGCCACGACGTGGTCGACGCGGGCGATCGCGGCGGCGGCCTGCTTCACGGCCTCGGTGCTCGCGGGCGAGGTGAGCAGCGGCCCGTCGGCGGCGGTGTGCAGGACGAGCGGCTGGCGTCCCGAGGCCGAGCCGGGGAAGGCCTCGTCGCCGAGGTCCCGGGCGGCCTGGCTGTCGCTGCCGGGGATGGACACCGCCTCGGTGGTGACGCTGCCCAGCACGCCGACCGCGGCGAGGGCCGCGGCCAGGAGGAGCAGCCAGGCGGCCACCACGCGTTTCGGTCTGCGGGCGCACCAGCGCCCCACGGCGGTGAACATCGGCACACCGGCCTTCCGTACGGGGACGGGGTGACGCCGGGCCCCCCGCCGAACTCATTGCACTCTCCGTGCAATCAGTACGTTGCACTGGCGGTGCAATAATGTCAACGTGACGGAAGGAGGCCCGGGCATGCCGCAGAACCCCGACCCCGGACGGCCCGCGGAGGGCCGGACCGCGCGACCCTCTGACAGTCCGGCCGCGCGGCCCGTGGACGGCCGGACCGAACAGCCCGCGGACGGCCGCACCGAACGCGGGCGGCTGACCCGCGAGAAGATCGCCGACGCGGTGCTGTCGCTGTTCGACGAGGGCCTGGTGCAGTTCCCCGCCGAGCGGGTGGCCGAACGGGCCGGCGTGTCACGGCGCCTGGTGTTCCACCACTTCGCGGACATGGCGCAGCTGACCGACACCGCCGTCACCCGGCGGATCGACCAACTGCTCTCCCAGATCAAGCCGTTGCCGACCGACGGCCCGCGAGAGCTGCGGGTCGCCGCCCTGGCGGAGCAGCGCGGCCGGATCCTGGAGTGGCTCACCCCGACGCGGCTGGCCATGATGCGGCTGGAGAACCCGTCGGAGCGCGTCCAGGAGGCGGTGCGGATGATGCTCGACTACGGCCGGACGCGGATCTCGGAGATCTTCGCCACCGAGCTGGACCGGCTGCCCGAGGCCCGCCGCACCGACCTGCTCAACGCACTGGACGCCGCCACCACCTGGAGCACCTGGCACCACTGGCGCAGCTCCGGGCTCGACGTGGCGGCCGCCCGCCGCACCATGGCCACCGCCGTCCACGCCCTGCTCGCCGCCACCGACCGCCCGGAGACCGTCCCCGACCCCCCGGACGGGTGACGGTCCGCAGGACCGCGGGGCGTCCTCGGAGAAATCGTCGGCGGCGGTGTCGGATCGGGGCGCAGGCGTTCGTAGAAGGGGTGAGCGGCCGCCCGTGAGGGGCGCCCCCGAAGCACAGGAGATGGTTCACGATGCAGTACCTGTTCTCGGTGATCCACGACGACTCCCGCCTCGCCACCGCGGAGGAGATGGCGGCGATCGACGTGTTCAACGACGGGCTCCGGGCCGAGGGCCACTGGGTCTTCGCCGCCGGCCTCGGCGGACCCGACACCGCGACCGTGATCGACAACCGCGGTGAGGAGACGCTGTTCACCGACGGGCCCTTCGTGGAGTCGAAGGAGTACCTGGTCGGCTTCTGGATCGTCGAGGCCGCCGATCTCGACGTGGCCCTCAAACTGGCGTCCGAGGGCTCGAAGGCCTGCAACCGGAAGGTCGAGGTGCGTCCGGTCCTGTGAGCACGACCGACGTCCGGGAGGCGGTCGCCCGCGCCCACCGCGAGGAGTGGGCCCGCGCGGTCGCCGCCCTGACCAGGCGTTTCGGTGACCTCGACACCGCCGAGGAGGCGGTGGCCGAGGCGTTCGCCACGGCGGTCGAGCGGTGGCCGGCCGACGGCGTGCCGCCCAACCCCGGTGCCTGGCTGACCACCACCGCCA
>NZ_JBEYFP010000492.1:0-4490 GCF_040634455.1 Kitasatospora sp. NPDC007106 | reverse complement strand
CTGCGACCCCGGGCCGCCCGAGGCCCCCGGACCGGCCGCCGACCCCGGACCCGCCGAGCCCGGGCCCCCGGCCGGGTGAGCGACAGCCTCGGCCTGACCGCCGACCTCGCCCTCGCCGGCCTCTCCGTCGGCAGCGCCGCCGCGCTCAGCGGCGTCGGCCTGGTCGTCACCCACCGCGCCACCGGCGTGCTCAACCTCGCCCAGGGTGCCCAGGCCGTCGCCACCGCCTACCTGCTGCGCGAACTCGTCGTCGTCCGCGGCTGGCCGCTCTTCCCCGCGGCCGCCTTCTGCCTGCTGATCGCCGCCCCCGCCTTCGGCGTCCTGCTCGACGCCGCCGTCTTCCGCCCGCTGCAGCGCCGCGGCGCCGGAGCCGGCGAGACGATGGTCGCCGGCATCGGCGTCTTCGTGCTGCTGATCGGCACCGTCATCCTGCTCTGGGGCACGGCCCCCTTCGCCGACGCCCCCGCGCTCGTCCGGCCCGAGCACCTCGCCGACCTCGGCGGCCACGTCCTGCGCCTGGACACCGCCGTCCAACTGGCCGTCCTGTTCGCGGTGGCCGGCGGCGTCGGCCTCGTCACCCGCTACACCGCCTTCGGCACCCGGCTGCGCGCCGTCGTCGACAACCGCGCCCTCGCCGGACTCGCCGGGATCGACGCCGACCGGATCTCCGCCACCGGCTGGGCCTTCGGCTCCTTCACCGCCGGACTGGTCGGCATCCTGCTCGCCCCCTCCCTGCTGCTCGACCCCTACGGCCTGCCGCTGCTCGTCATGGAAACCATGGCCGTCGCCGTCGCCGCCCGGCTGCGCAGCCTGCCCGTGGCGGTCGTCACCGGCCTCGCCCTGGGCGTCGCGCAGAGCGAACTCACCCGGCTGCGTCCGGCCGGCCAGCTCCTGCCGCTCGCCCAGGCCGTGCAGGCCAACCTGTTCACCGTCGCGCTGCTCGTCGCGGCCCTGCTGCCCTGGCGCGGCGCGGTGGACGACACCGGCCTCGCCCCGGCCGGCGCCCCCCGGATCGAACGCGGCTCGGCCGCCGTCAAGGCCGTCTGCACCGTCCTCCTGCTGCTGCCGCTCGGCTTCCGCAACGACGACCTGCGGCACGCCCTCGCCGTACCCGCGCTCGCCCTGGTACTGCTCTCCGTCGTGGTCGTCACCGGCTACGGCGGACAGGTCTCCCTCGGCCAGGCCGGGTACGCCGGCCTCGGCGGGCTCGGGACGGCCCTGCTGATGTCCGGCCGGGTACCCGGACTGCCGGCGATGCCCGCCGTCCCCGCGCTGCTGCTGGCGGTCGCCGTCACCGTGCCGCTCGGCCTCCTCACCGGATGGCCCGCGATCCGCCGCCGCGGCCTCGCCCTCGCCCTGGTCACCTTCGCCGTCGGCACCGCGCTCAGCCGGCTCGTCTTCAACCAGCCGTACGCCACCACCGGGCTCGTCGTCGACCGCCCCGAGTTCCTCACCGGAGACGGCGCCTTCTACACCGCCGAACTGGTGCTGCTCGGCCTCGGCCTGCTGCTCGTCCGCAACCTGCACCGCGGCCGGCTCGGCCGGGCCCTCACCGCGATGCGCGACCACCAGGCCGGGGCCTCGGCCGCCGGGGTGGACGTGCCCCGGCTGAAACTCCTGGTCTTCATGGCCGGCGCCGGACTCGCCGCCCTCGGCGGCGGACTGATGACCCTTGCCGGACGCGCCTTCTCCGCCGCCGCCTTCGACCCGATCCAGGGCCTGCTCTGGTTCGCGACCGTGGTGGTGGCCGGGGCGGACAGCGCCGTCGGCGCGGTCCTCGCCGCCGCCCTGCTGATCGGCCTCGACACCGGCACCGTCCCCGGTATCTCCGCGGTCGTGGTCGGCGGCCTCGCCACCGCCCTCGGCCGGATGCCCGGCGGCCTCGCCGGCGTCGCCCGCCGCCTCGCCGCCCGCCCCGCCCCCGTCCCACCCCGCCTCACCCCCCTCGGCCGATCCCTCCGCCACCACCTCACGGACCCCCCGAAATGACCCCACCCCCGCCGAGTCCGCCGCCCCCGCAGGGACGCGGGGAACTGCGCGCAGCGGGAGGTCACCACCCGCACTCCGACCCCTCCGGCCGGTTGCACCCCCAGGGGCGCGGGGAACTGCGCGCAGCGGAAGGCCACCACCTGCACTCCGACCCCTCCGGCCGGTTGCACTCCCAGGGGCGCGGGGAACTGCGCGCAGCGGCAGGTGCCGACCTGCACGTTCCCCGCCGACCGGCCCCTCGTCCTCCCGTCCCCACGAGTCCGGCGACCCCGCAGGGGCGTGGGGAACTGCGCACAGCGGAAGGGCACGACCCTCACCCGACCCGTTCCAGCAACTTGCACTGCCGGACCCCACGATGAGCGCCGCCCCCACCTCCGGCCTCACCGCCCGCGGTCTCGTCCGCCGCTTCGGCGGCATCGCCGCGGTCGACGGCGTCGACCTGGACGTCCCGCCCGGCAGGATCACCGCCCTGGTGGGTCCGAACGGCGCCGGCAAGAGCACGCTGTTCGACTGTCTGAGCGGCGTCGCCCGCCCGGACGCCGGCCGCGTCCTGCTGGCCGGCCGCGACGTCACCCGGTTGCCGGACCACGCCCGGGCCCGTCTCGGCCTCGCCCGTACCTTCCAGCAGATCGCCGTCTTCCCCGGCCTGACGGTCGGCGAGAACACCCGTCTCGGCGCCGAGCAGGGCCGCGGCGGCACCGTCCGGGGTCTGCTGGGCCTGCCCGCCCCCGGAGCTCCCGCGGCCCGTGAGGCCACCGACCGGGCGCTGCGGCTGTTCGGCCTGGACGCCGTCCGGGACTGGTCGGCGGACCGGCTGCCGACCGGTGCGCTGCGCCTGCTGGAGCTGGCCCGTGCGCTGGCCGCGTCCCCCCGGGTGCTGCTGCTGGACGAGCCGGCCGCCGGTCTCGACCTGGCGCAGACGGCCCGGCTCGGCTCGGTGCTGCGGGCGCTCGCCGCCGAGGGGGTGGCGCTGCTGCTGGTGGAGCACGACGTCGAACTGGTCGCCCGGCTCGCCGACACGGTCTGCGTGATGGCCCGGGGGAGGGTCCTGCTGAACGGGCCGACCGCCGAGGTCCTGGCGGACCCGCGGGTGGCGGGGGCGTGGGGCGAGGCCGCGGGGGCGGAGCCGTGACCGTCGAGGCGGAGCTGCGCGGGGTCCGCGTCCGGTACGGGCTGCTGGAGGCCCTGCACGGGGTGGACCTGGCCTGCCCGGCCGGCCGGGTGACGGTGCTGCTCGGCCGCAACGGCGCCGGGCGGACGACCGCCCTGCACACCCTCGCCGGCGTGGTCCGGCCGGCCGCGGGGCGGGTGCTCTGGGCGGGCCGGGACGTCACCGCCCTCTCGGCGTTCCGCCGGGCCCGCCGGGGCCTCGCCCTGGTCCCGGCCGATCGGGCGGTCTTCCCGTCCCTCACCGTCGCGGAGAACCTCGGGCAGCACGCGGGCGAGGACACGGCGGCCGTCGAGGAGTGGTTCCCCGAGCTGCGTCCGCTGATGACCCGGCGGGCGGGCACCCTCTCGGGCGGGCAGCAGCAGATGGTGGCGCTCGGCCGGGCGCTGCTGGGCCGTCCGAGGCTGCTGCTGCTGGACGAGCCGGACCGGGGCCTGGCCCCGGCGGTGGCGGCCCGGATGCACCGGTTGCTGCTGGAGTCCGCGGCCGACGGCGGCACGGTGGTGCTGGCCGCCCAGTCGCTGCCGGCGACGCTGGCGGGGGCCGGCGTGGTGCACGTGCTGCGGCGGGGGCGGGTGGTGTTCAGTGGCGAGCCGGGCGAGCTCCTGTCCGGTCCGATCGGCGGATAAGCTGACCCGGAGACAGGACGTGTCTCGACGACGGGGGTTGACGATGGGAATCCTGGACGGCATAGGCCGGCTGCTGGCGGACGCGGAGCTCTCCGACCTGGCGGGCGAGCTGGAGGCGCTCGCCAACGAGGTGAGCAAGATCGCCCAGGAGCTGGAGCGGGCCCGCCATTCGGTGCACTGGACGGGCGCCGCTGCGGACGCCTTCCAGGCGCACGCCGAGAAGCGGATCAAGGACCTGCACGGCGTGGTCGGCGAACTCGAGGGCGCGGCCTCCGCCTCCAAGGCGGTCGCCGCCGTCGGCGGCCTGCTCTGACGCGGCTCTGAGCCCCCGGCTCCGACCTCAGCCCGCCCGACCTCAGCCCTCCCGCCGGTCGCCCAGCCTCCGGTTCCGGGCCGCCCGGGCCGCGAGCCGCTGCTCGACGGGCAGGGCGGCCAGCGATCCGAGCGCCAGCGCGACGGCCCGCCCGACCCGCGCACCGAAGGGGACGGGCTCGTCGGCCGCGTCCGGGTGCTCCGCGACGACCTCGTCGACCAGGCCGACCGAGGCCAGGTCGTAGGCGCCGATCCCCTGGGCCCGGGCCAGTTCCGCGGCGTGCTCGCCGTCCCGGTGGACGATCGCCGAGGCGCCCTCGGGCGGCAGCGGGGCGAGCCAGGCGTGCTCCGCCGCGATCACCCGGTCCGCGGGCAGCAGCGCGAGCGCCCCG
>NZ_JBEYFP010000491.1:0-4492 GCF_040634455.1 Kitasatospora sp. NPDC007106 | reverse complement strand
GCCGACCACCCGGTGGCCGCGCAGGGCCAGCCCGATCGCCTGGGTGCCGATGCCGCAGGCGCAGTCGAGCACGTCCGCCGGGCCGGACCCGAGGCGGTCGGTGAGCAGCGCGTCCAGGGCGGCGCCCTGCCGCCGGATGCCCGCCTCCCAGTCGGCGTAGATCAGGTGGTAGCCGGCGGCGAGCCCGTCGTAGAAGCCCGCCACCGGGTCCTGCGGTGCCATGTGCCCTCCTGTCACCTTCCGTGGAGCCGGTTCTGACGCCCCGTCGGCGTCACGGCGACCTCACGTCGGCCTCACATCGGCGACGTGTCGTTCCGCTCGGCAGGTCCGGGGTCGGCAGGTCCGGGGTCGGCTCCGGGGACGACCTCGGCGCGGACGGGGTTGTGGTCGGAGAGGCCGGCGACGTCCTCGACCACGGCGCCGCGGCTGTCGAGGCCGTGCACCACCACGTGGTCGATCCACTGGGACTTCTCCGCGCCGGTCTCGCGCGGTCTGGTCGGCGGTGCGCCGGGCGGGAGTTCGGCGACGGCGAAGCCGGGGCCGAGTTCGGCGGCCACGGTCGTCCGGTCCGCGTTGAAGTCGCCCAACAGGACGGCCGGGCCGTCCGCGGTGGCGGCCACCACCTCCGCCAGCCGGGCGAGTTGGCCGGGCCGGCGGGGGCCGGTGCTCACGTGGGTCGCGACGACGAGCAGGCCCGCCGTGCGGACGGCGAGCAGCCCCTTGCCGCGGTCCTCCGCGAAGGCCTCGGCGGCCACCACCTCGCCCGGCCCGTCGACCAGCAGCACCAGGTGCTCGCTGCGGTCTGCCAGCAGGGTGGGGATGCGGCGCGGTGTCGGGATCCGCGGGTAGTCGAGCGTGTGGATGCTCCGGCCGGCGGGCAACGCGGCCCGGATCGAGGCGAGTTGGTCGCCGCTCACCTCCTGCAGCGCCACCACCCGTTCGGTCAGCGCGGCGACCCGGGCGGCGACGGCGGCGATCCGCGATGCCTCCTCGGGCCACCGGTCGAGGACGTCACTGCTCCAGTTCTCCGCGTGGACGCGGTGCAGGACGTTCCAGGTGGCAACGGTGAGCATGCCCCCGATGGTACGGGCCGCCGGCGACACCCCGCGTCGGGGGCGCAGCCCCGCAGGTGGCCGCCCCTCAGCCCGCTTCGCCCGGCTGCCCCTTCGCGCTGCGGAGGGTGCGCAGGGCGGCGCTGAAGGCGGCGGCGTCGGCGCCGAGCGGTTCGAAGAAGGCGCGGTCGCAGGCCTCGACGGCCGCGACGGCTCGGTCGGCGAGGGCGCGGCCCTCGTCGGTGGGGGCGAGGGCACGGGCGCGGCGGTCGTGCGGGTGCGGCAGCCGGTGGACCAGTCCGCGGGACTCCAGGGCGCGCAGGACCTGGGAGGTCATCATCGGATCGGTGGCGGCGTGGTCGGCGAGGTGCTTCTGGGTGACCGGCCCGTCCGCCTGCAGCCAGCTCAGCGAGGCGAGCAGGACGAACTGGACGTGGGTCAGCCCGTACGGCTTGAGGGCGGCGCGCTGGGCTGCCTGCCAGCGGTTGGTGACCTGCCAGAGCAGCAGGCCGGGGCTCTCGTCGGGTTCGGTGAAGCCGCTGGCCAGGCGCGGCGGGTGGTCGGTCATGCGGTGACCATAGCGGCCCGGACGAGGGCCAGGTCGTGGGCGGTCAGCTCGACCAGGCCGCGGCGCAGCCGGTACCCCCAGTCGGGGGCGGAGGTCAGGTCGAGCGTGCCGTCGAACCGGGCGAGCGGTGCCTCGGCGGCGCCGGGCAGGTAGTCGACCCGCCGCCGCCAGGGCTTGAAGTCGCCCTCGTCGGCCTGCCACACCTCCTCGTCGGCGACCGTGCCGATGGCGGTGAAGGCGCGCAGCGGGCGGCCGCCGGCGAGGCTCGTCCGGGGCGAGTAGTAGACCAGCCAGTCGCCGGCCGCCAGGCGGGCGACCGCGTCCCGGCGGCCGTGGTTGAGCTGGGCGATGCCCAGCCCGGTGCCGCGCAGGACGTGGTCGCGGCAGACGACGCCGAGCCAGGCCCTCATGCGGCGGTCACCGCGCTGTCGGCCTCGGCGGTGGCGGCGAGCCGGTCGAGGTCCTGCTGGAGGCCGGCCCGGATGTCCTTGCCGAGGATCGCGTTCCACAGGGCGGCGAGCGGGCCGTCGAGGGTGACCTCGACGTTGACCAGGGTGCCGCCCTGCTCGGTGCGCTCGACCAGGTGACGGAAGGTCAGCCGGGCGCCCAGCAGCCGGGAGACGTCGGTGAACTCCCTGCCGGGGACGAGCTTCGCGACGGTGAACGGCACCTTGGGGCCGCCCTTCGGCTTGAGCACGCCGGTGGCGCCCTCGACGAACGGGCCGTCCAGGCGGACCCAGGCGGTGTCGGTGTTCCACTCGGGCCAGGTGGCCATGTCGGCCCAGCGGGCGAAGAAGGCGGACGGGTGGGCGGTGGAGACGGTCTGTGCCGTGGCGAGCTTCCTCATGAGGAATACTATGCGCGCTTAGTATCTTTCGCGTCAAGCCCGTTCCGCCCGTTGCCCGCGTCCGGGTCGCCCGGCCTGTCCGGGCCCCCAGCCCGTCCGGCGCGGCCCTCAGGCGGCGGTCAGGACGTGCTCCCGGCGGTCGGCCCGGTGCAGGCGGCGTTCGCGGGCGGCGATGTGCTTCGCCACCACCGCGGCGTCCTTGCCGGCGCCGCCGATCAGCATCGAACTGAACGCCCGCTGGAAGGCGAGACCGCAGAAGTACAGACCGGGCGCGTCCCCGACCACGCCGCGGTGCTCCCGCGGCCAGCCGTCAGGGCCGGTCACCGGCGCGTCGATCCAGTCGAAGTCCTGCCGGAAGCCGGTGCACCAGACGACGTTGGCCACCTCGACCACCCGTCCGCCGTCGAGCAGCGGCATGCCGTCCCGCACCCCGGTCATCCGCTCCGGCACCCGCTCCACCCCGACCCGCGCCAGGTCGGCGGCCTTCACCCGCAGCAGCGGCCCGCCGTGCGTGCGGACCTCCTCGCGCATCCGCCGTCCGAACGGCGTGCCCGTGGTGAGCACCCGGTCGGCGATCTGCCACAGCACCGGGAACGCCAGCCGCGTCGACCTCGCCTCCAGCGTGAGCGGGATCTGCCCGGTCTCCCGCCCGCACAGCACCGTCCGGTGCCGCCCGGCCACCTCGTACGCCACGTCCGCACCCGAGTGCGAGGCGCCGACCACCAGCACCGGCCCGTCGCGCAGCCGGCCTTCGTTGCGGTACTCGCAGGAGTGCAGCTGCAGGATCCGCGGATCGAGCTGCGGCGCGAAGGGCGGGACGTACGGGCCGCGGCCGAAGGTGCCGGTGGCGACCACGGCGTTCTCGGCGAGCAGCCGGCCCCGGTCGGTCTCCACCACCCACCCACCGGCCCCGTCGGTGCCTCCGGTGCCTCCGGTGCCTCCGGTGCTCCCGGCACCGGTGGTGTCTCCGGTGTCCGCGGGGGAGAGCCGGGTGACCCGGACACCGGTGCGCACCGGCAGGTCGAACCGCTCCGCGTACGCCTCCAGGTAGTCCGCCACCTGGTCCTTGCCGGGGAAGGACCAGCCGGGTGCGGGGAAGCGCATCCCGGGCAGCCCGTCGTAGCGGGCCGGGCTGTACAGCCGCAGCGAGTCCCAGTGCGAGCGCCAGTTGTCGCCGATCCGAACGCTGCCGTCCAGGATCACGCACTCCCGACCACGCCGGGCCAACTGCTGACCGACGGCGAGCCCCGCCTGCCCCGCGCCGATGACCACGGTCTCGTGCCGTTCCCCGTTCATGACTCCTCCTCCGTTCCGTCCCCCGGCCCCGCGAGCAGCACCAGCACCCGGTTCAGCAGGGCCTCGGCCTCGGCCAACCGGCCGCGGGCGACGCAGACCGCGCCGAGCGCCCGCAACGGCACCGCCAGCCGCGGGTCGTCCGGGCCGTACGCCGCCGTGCAGCAGCGGACCGCGCGGCGCAGCGCACGTTCGGCCGCGGCGTGCTCGCCGCGTTCCGCCAGCGCCGCCCCGAGGGCCGTCGCCGCCCGGCCCGCCTGTGCGGGGGCGGGGACGGGGACGGGCGCGGGGACGCCCGTCCGGGCCGGTGCGTCGGCAGGTGTCTGTGCGTGGAGTGCCACGGTCGTCGCCGCCTTCCGGGGCCGTTCGCCGTACTCCGACGCTAGGCCGCGGAGCCGGGGCGGCACATCGGCAGAACCATGTGTTCCGGGCCGTCGCGGATGGGCAGATGTGCGCAGACGGCCGAGGGGCCGCACCGGCCCGGGGATCTCAGTGACCCGGGGATCTCAGTGGCTCGGGGTGCGGGCGCCGGCGAGGCCGTGTTCGAAGGCGTACGCGGCGGCGGCCGTCCGGGAGCCGGCGTCCAGCTTGCCGAGGATGTTGCTGATGTGGCGGGCCACCGTCCGCTCGCTGAGGTGGAGCTCCCGGGCGATCGCGTGGTTGCTGCCGCCCCCGGCGACCAGCCGCAGCACCTCCACCTCGCGCGGGGTCAGCCCGGCGGGTGCCTCCGTC
>NZ_JBEYFP010000490.1:0-4494 GCF_040634455.1 Kitasatospora sp. NPDC007106 | reverse complement strand
ATGTACTTCTTGACCTCGGCGGAGTGCAGCAGCTGGGCGAGCTTCTGGACCCGCGGGTCGTTCTCGTGGCCCTTCTTGACGGCGAGGATGTTCGCATAGGGGTTGCCGTCGGCCTTCTCCAGGACGATGGCGTCGGTGGCGGGCTTGAGGCCGGAGTCGAGGGCGTAGTTGCCGTTGATGACGGCGGCGTCGAGGTCGCCGAGCGAGCGCGGCAGCTGGGCCGCCTCCAGCTCCTTGAACTTGAGGTTCTTGGGGTTGGTGGCGATGTCCTGGACGGTGGCGGTGGTGCCGGCGCCGGACTTCAGGGTGATGACCTTGTCGGCGGCGAGCAGCTGGAGCGCGCGGCCCTCGTTGGTGGCGTCGTTGGGGACGCCGACCTCGGCGCCGTCCTTCAGCTCCGCGACGGACTTGACCTTCTTGGAGTAGAGGCCGAGCGGCTCCAGGTGGACGGTCCCGACGGAGACGACGTCGGTGCCGTTCTTCTTGTTGAAGTCGTCGAGGTACGGAACGTGCTGGAAGTAGTTGGCGTCGGCCGAGCCGTCCTGGACCGCGGTATTGGGGGTCACGTAGTCGGTGACCACCTTGACGTCGAGCTTGAGCCCGGCCTTGTCGGCGAGGTTCTTCTTGACGTAGTCGAGGATCTGGGCGTGCGGGGTGGGGCTGGCTATGACGGTCAGCGTCTTGTTCGGGTCGGCGCTCGCCCCGGAGGACGAGGAGCCTTCGCTGCCGCAGGCGGCGAGGGTGAGGGCGACGCCGGCGGTGGCGAGGACGCTGGTGAACTTCAGGACGTTACGCACGAAAAGTGCCTTTCTCCGGTGGTGCGGTGGTCGGCGGGCCGTCGCGGACGGCCGCCGGGGTGCGGGCCGGGGTCTCCGGCCGCGGGTCTGGGTCAGCGGGCGGAGGCGGGTTCCGCCTCCGCCTCGCCGGGGAGGCCGACGGCCTCGGGACGGAACCGCCTCGGGGTGGCGCCGCGGTGGCTCAGCCGGCGGACGGAGAAGTCGCCGATCAGCTGGAGCGCGGTGACGATGACCACGAGCTCGGCGATGATCACCCACATGAAGCCGGTCTCGAAGCGCAGGTAGCCGTAGCGGACGGCGAGGTCTCCGAGGCCGCCGCCGCCGACCACGCCGGCCATCGCCGAGTAGCCGATCAGTGCGATGACCGTGGTGGTGACGGAGGCCACCAGGGCGGGCAGCGACTCGGGCAGCAGGGTCTTGCGGACGATGGTGGCGGTGGAGCCGCCCATCGACTGGACGGCCTCGACCAGGCCGCCGTCCACCTCGCGGACGGCCGTCTCGACGAGCCGGGCGAAGAACGGGATGGCGCCGATGGTGAGCGGCACGGTGGCCGCCTGCCAGCCG
The DNA here is from genome assembly GCF_040634455.1 of Kitasatospora sp. NPDC007106. NCBI lineage: Bacteria > Bacillati > Actinomycetota > Actinomycetes > Kitasatosporales > Streptomycetaceae > Kitasatospora > Kitasatospora sp. NPDC007106. Next base: position 3,133 of record NZ_JBEYFP010000490.1, on the reverse strand, counting down.
ATGGTGGTGCCGGCGATCGCCTTGGTGACGCCCTGCAGCGCCACCATGAGGATGATGAACGGCAGTGAGCGGCCGATGTTGACGATCGCGCCGAGCACCCGGTTGAAGCCCGGGTGCTGCAGCAGGCCGCCCTTGTCGGTGAGCACCAGCAGGACGCCGAGCGGCAGTCCGAGCAGCACGGTGGCGAGCGAGGAGACGCCGACCATCTGGAGCGTCTCCCAGGTGGCGGGCCACAGGAGTTCCTGCATCTGGTCCCAGGTCATGCCGCCACCCCCTCGGGGGTGAGCAGGTCGACCTGCAGGCCCTGCTCGCGCAGGAACCCGATCGGGACGACGTTGTCCCGGTGGCCGCCGGGCAGTTCGACCCGCATCCGGCCGACCATCCGGCCGCCGATGGTCTCCACCGCGGCGCCGAGGATGTTGATGTCGATCTGGTAGGTGCGGGCGAGCTGGGAGACGAACGGCTGCGCCGGGGTGTCGCCCTGGAAGGTGATCTCGACGACGGTGCGGCCGCTGTGGCCGGAGGCGAACTCGCCGAGCGGGAAGAGGTCGCGGGCGATCCGGGAGTCGCCGTCGGCGAGCAGGTCGGTCAGCGCGCCGGACTCGACGATCCGTCCGCCGCGCATCAGGGCGGCCGAGTCGCAGACGGACTTGATGACGTCCATCTCGTGCGTGATGAGCAGGACGGTCAGGCCGAGCTGCCGGTTGAGGTCGCGCAGCAGGGCGAGGATCGACCGGGTGGTCTCCGGGTCGAGGGCGCTGGTGGCCTCGTCGGAGAGCAGCACCTTGGGGTCGCCGGCCAGCGCCCGGGCGATGCCGACTCGCTGCTTCTGACCGCCGGAGAGCTGGGCGGGGTAGCTGCGGGCCTTGTCGGCGAGGCCGACCAGGTCGAGCAGCTCGGCGGCCTTGCGGCGGCGGGCGGTGCGGTCGAGTCCGATGATCTCCAGCGGCAGTTCGACGTTCTGCTGGACGGTCCGCGAGGAGAGCAGGTTGAAGTGCTGGAAGACCATGCCGATCCGGCGCCGGGCCTCGCGCAGTTCGCGGCCGGCGCGGTTCTCGCCGCCGGGCAGCGCGGTCAGGTCGACGCCGTCCACCGTGACGGTGCCGGCGGTGGGCCGCTCCAGCATGTTCACGCAGCGGATGAGGGTGGACTTGCCGGCGCCGCTGGTGCCGACGACTCCGTAGACCTCGCCCTCGCGGACGTGCAGGTCGACGCCGTCGAGGGCGGTGACCTCTCGGCCGCGCGAGCGGTAGACCTTGGTGAGGCCCTGAGTGGTGATCACGGCTGCTTTCCGTTGGTCGGGGGCGCGGCCTCGTGGGCCGGCGCACCGGGCGTTCGCAGGCGTGCGGGGGCACGCCGGAGGGAGGGGGTGTGGGGGTGTGGCCGTACGTCGGCCGTGGCTGCCGGGCCGGATGCGTGCGCGTGGGCAGGGCCCTGGCGGGGCATCGGCGACGCGGTGGCTCAGCGGGCGCCGGACGGGCGGCGCGGGTACTCGCTTCGGGGCGCGAGGAGGGGGACGAGGGCCCTCAGTGGTGACACATGCGACAGCACATGCGGCGCGCGCCGCCCGGCGCGGTGCCGGTGGGGGTGCATGTCGTGGTCGCAGTCATGAAGACAGTTAAGCAGACCTTCGGACACGATCCCAATAAACAGGAGATCCGGTCCGGAATGCGGACACGACCCTTGTGCCGCAAGCCCGACGGCGCCCGTCCCCGGATGGGGAGGGCGCCGTCGGGCGGAACGGGGCGTCAGGCGGGGCGTCAGGCGGAGGCCGCCAGCGGCACCGGCACGGTCTTGCTGAGCGTCACCAGCGACAGCCGGCCGGACACCTCGCGGACGCCGGTCTGCCGGTAGCCGTGCCGGGCGTACAGCCGCAGGTTGCCGAGGCTGCGGTGGCCGGTGAAGAGCTCGAAGGCGTAGACCGTGCCGACGGCCTGCAGGCGCCGCTCGACGGCGTCCAGCAGGCGCCCGCCGAGGCCGTGGCGCTGCATCCGCGGGTGGACCACCAGGCGGCCGATCCGGGCGGTGCCGTCGGCGTCCAGCCGGCCGCGGACGGTGCCGACCACCTCGTCGCCGAGGCGGGCGACGAAGAACTCCTGCTCGCCCAGCTCGGCCCGCAGGCTCTCCAGGGTCTGGGTGAGGGGCTCGATGGCCCAGTCCCCGTAGAGCGCGGCCTCGTCCTGGTAGCCGAGGTACTGCAGTTTGAGGATCTGCTCCGCGTCGTCCTGCGTCGCCGGCGAGATGATCACACTCATGCCCATGTGCGGGGTCTCCCCATCGTTAGTGCCCGGTGCGCCGCCGAGGGTGTGCACCGGTGCCCGGCCTGAGGTCCCGGACGGGGATCGGCCCGGCCGGGAAGAGGGTCGAACGGCTCCCGGGCGACGGCACGGCGCTGCGGCCGGTCCGCGCACACGCGGGCCGGACCCGACGCCGGGAGAGACGTTCGCCAGCGCTCTACCCCGGCTTCGCCGGGTCTCAACCTTCCGGCCGCCGGACGTGGCGAGCGTCACGTCCTCGACCGTACGCGGTCACTCCCCCGTCAGGTCCGCGCGGCGCGCCGCCAGCAGCGACCGCAGGCAGGCCAGGCAGCGCGACCGGGTCGGGCCGATCGAGCCCCGCGGGATGCCCGTCCGAGCGGCCAGTTCGGTGTAGCTGAGCTCCGGCGACTCGGCGAGCGAGAGCAGCAGTTCGGGGCAGCGGCCGGAGAGCCGGCCCAGCGCCCGGCGGACGGCCCTGCCGAGCTCCGCGGCCAGCAGTTCCTCGTGCGGCCCGCGGCGGGCCACCGGCGGCCGCGGCACCGGGACCTCCGGGGCGGCCGTCCGGCGGGCCGTCAGCACGGCCCGGACGGCGCGGGCCCGCAGCCAGCCGCGCAGGTCCCGGGGCAGCCCGGGCCCGGCCGCCCGCTCGGCCGCCTGCAGCCAGACCTCCTGCTCCAGGTCCTCCCCGTCCGGTCCGCCCCGCGCCAGCACGGCGAGGAACGCCGCGAGGTCGCGGCGCACCTCGGCGCGGGCCAGCTCCGCGAGGGCCCGGACCCGGCACTGCCCACGGGACCTGTCGTCGGCGGGCCGCTCGTCGGGACGGGCACGGGCGTCGGTCACGCCTGCCGCAACGAGCGGGGGCGCGCCGGGTCACC
>NZ_JBEYFP010000489.1:0-4499 GCF_040634455.1 Kitasatospora sp. NPDC007106 | reverse complement strand
CGGGCGAGGACGAGCCGCGCCAGGTCGACGGAGTAGCCGATCGGCCGGAACTCGCCGTCCGCCCGGCCCGCGGCCGGCGATTCGGCCGGCGGTGATCGCGGACGGCATCACCTGGTGCGCGATGTCCGCCGACTTTCCCGCGTGGGACCGTGCCCACGGTTTCACCGATGCCGAGCCCCTCCCGGAAGCAGCTCACCGCCGATTTCGATGCGGACCTGCGGGACGTCCCGCTGCAACTGCACGGCCTGGTGGTAAATCTCTTCTACCGCCCGGTGCCCAAGCTGAACCAGCGCCCTCGACGAGATCAACGCCCTGGAAGGGCTGCCGCTGCTCGGCGCGGTGCGCTGTCAGCGGTGACGGTAGGCGAGGCCGGCCGGTTCGGGCAGACGGTCGAGACGTACGCGCCGGACTCCGAGGTGGCCGAGGTCTACCGGATGCGGGCCAAAGCGCTCGGCGGCGCGTGGGACGGTGCCCGGTGAGCGCGTCCCGAAAGCAGCTGCCCGGTCCCAGCAGCGCGCCCGACCTCACGGCACTCCTGCGTAGCCGCCACGTGCGGATCGAGGATGCCAGGAGGCCACCCCACGCCCCGGCACCGCCCTGCAAGCCAAGGTCCGGCCGCCGGCCGCCGCAGGTTCCCGCGCAGGAACCCGAATAACCCGCGGCCCGGGGCCGATCGGCGCGCCCGGCCAGGCCGGGGATGGCCCGTCGCTCCTGGTATATGCCGGAGGAGACCGCCGACGCGCTCGCCGCCGCGGTCGAGGAACTGCACTGGCAGACCCGGCAGCCCAAGCACGTCGTACTCACGGTGCTGCTCCGCGGCGCGCTGCAGCACCAGGCCGAGGCTGCCCACCGACTACAGCTCCCCCGCTAGGGTCTGTGTGAGGTTGTGATCAGTCGGTCGTCCGTAGGAGGTCGTCGATCCAGATCATCGAGGCGCGGAGGGAAGGCCGGCGAGGTAGCTGCCGAGTGTCTTGTCGCAGCGGGTGGCGATGCCTCGCCATGCCTTCAGCTTGTTGATCAGGCGCTCGACGGTGTTCCGCTCCTTGTAGAGGTCGGCGTCGTGGCCGACCGACCGGCCGCCGGCTACCCTTCCGCTTCCGGCTTGCGGCCTGGTCCTTTTTCCCCAGAATGACGGCCTTAATGTGGCGTTTGCGCAGGTAGGCGCGGTTTCTGCGGGACGAATACGCCCTGTCCCCGGCGACCGCGCCGGGCCGGGTGCGGGACGGCCGACGGGCAAACGAACCCGCACCTTCTCAAGCACGGGAATGAATTGCGGGCTGTCGGCGGCCTGTCCTGCGGTCCGGACGAGGGCCAGCGGCCGGCACCTGCGGTCGGCAGCCAGATGGACCTTGCCGGTCAGCCCACCCCGGGACCGGCCGAGGAGGGCTTCCTTCAGGCGGAGGCTGCGCCGGAGTCGGACGCGTTGCCGTTCCTGCCGTCCGTTCTGTTCCCATGGCTCGCCCGTTACCCGGTCCAGCGCCCAGAAGCCCGGAGGCAACTTTGCTATCGCCTCGTTGAGGGCTTGCGGCCGCGGTCGCGTCGAAGCCCCGGAATACGCTATGCCGCTATGGACTGGCTGGAGCGGGTGGCGAAGCTGAGACGGTGGACGAGCAACGACGTTCGGGCACCGCACAAACCGCTGTTGCTGCTGTACGCGCTCGGTAGCTACCAGCGCGACGCCGACGACGAACTGAGGTACAGCACGATCGAGGGGGAGTTGAAGCGACTGCTGGAGGAGTACGGGCCGTCCCATCCGACCACCCCTGCGTACCCCTTCCACCACCTGGTCAGTGACGGCGTCTGGGAGGTCAGGACCGACCAGGGGCCGGGGAGCCCCGGAAGCCGAGTGGGAGTTCTCCGCTCCAGCGGCGCGGCCGGGAGGCTCGCGCCCGAGCTGCGGGCGGCACTGCGGAAGGATCCCGCGCTGCTGGGCCGGCTGGCGCGGGTGCTGCTGGACTCCCACTTCCCGCCGTCGTTGCACACCGACCTGTGCGAGGCCGTCGGACTCGACCTGGACCTGACCGAGACCGAGGGCCTGACCGGAGGCGTCCCGGGTGGAAAGGAATGGGCGGCGCGACGGCAGCGGGACCGGCGGATGCGCGAACTCGTCCTGACCGCCTACGAGTTCCAGTGCGCCTTCTGCGGCTACGACGGGATGCTGGGTGCGAGCACGGTCGGTCTGGAGGCAGCCCACGTGCGGTGGTGGTCCTACGACGGGCCGGACGAGGTCGACAACGGCCTGTGCCTGTGCTCCCTGCACCACAAGCTCTTCGACAAGGGCGTACTGGGCCTGGGGGAGGGGCACAGCGTCCTCGTTTCCCGGCGCTTCATCGGTCGCAGCGAGGCCAGCCGGCAGCAGGTGCTCGCCCTAGCTGGACGGCCGGTCATCGGCCCGCAGCCGGGGATACACCCGGTCGCGGACCGGCACCGAAAGTGGCATGCCGAACAGGTCTTCCGCGGCGAGCCCCGGCAATCCCCGACCCCGGCATACAGCGTCTGACGGAGGCTTCCCGATCGCCGGAGTCAGTGGGCGGGCAAGCTGCGGCGGCCGTGCCCCGCCTCGATCCGTTCTGCCTGCTACCCGGTGACCAACTCGCGCAGCTTGGCGCGCGTCTCCGGGTCCGTCGAGTACACGACCGTGCCGATCATGCCGCGGGTCAGCAGCACCTTGTAGGTGTTGCGGATCAGGCGGTCGACGTCGGCGTCGCTGGTGGACTTGCGGAAGACGGGATCCTTGGACGCCGTCCGGTCGGTGATCCAGCGGTCGGTCCGCCAGACGAGGTCCGGCCCGAGGATGACACCGCTCCAGTCGTACTCGAAGCCCTGGGCGGTGTACACGCAGCCGACCTGGCCGAAGTCGGCCGGATCGGTGGCCCACGCGGAAATGATGCCTCGGCCCACCCCCCAGGTGGAGCCTTCGGTGGGCTCGGAGAGATGTCATGCTCTCCTACGACAGTCATGCGCAACGCGCCGGGCCGGCAACCGACATCAGCATCCGCACCACAACAGTGGGCCACGCCGCGGTGTGCACACTGGCCGGAATGATGCACGCGGAGAACGAGGAACAGCTTCAGCGCGCACTGGGCGCGGCCCTCGACCGCCGACCCGCCGTGGACCTCTCCGCGGTGCGCCTGTTCACCTCCAGCGGACTGAACACGCTGCTCGTCGCCAGCCGCGCCGCACACGCCTGTGGCGCTGCGCTGGTCCTCCTCGCTTCCAGCGCGAACGTGCGGCGCGTCCTGGCGATCACCGGCATCGGCAGGCTGTTCCCCGTCTTTCCCAGCCTGCGACTGGCACTGCAGTACCGGAACCCGGAGGGACGCCGCGACAAGGCGTGATGCGGACGGTGGCGGGTACACGCGACGGTCGATGAACGCCCCGACCTGCTCGAGTCCGGTCATGTGCCCACCACTTGCCGCCACCGCCCACCGCAGCCTGGTCTTTGGACTGGGCGAGCGGGGCACGGGGTTCGCCCCGGCCTGGATTTCGTCCGCTTCGCGCTGGCGCAGTGGCGGCCCGGCACGGATGCGGCGGTCGTGGACGACGTGCTGCTGGTGGCCGCCGAGCTGCTCGCCAACGTCGCCGACCACGCCGGCGGCACACTGGCCCTGGAGCTGCGGCTCGACCCGCGCGGGGAACGGTTGCGCATCGACGTCACCGACGCCAGCCGGGCCGAACCGCGGATCTTCCCCGCCCGGGCGGGACAGCCACACCACCGCGGCCTGCGCATCCTCGACCACATCGCCTCCGCCTGGGGCTGCCGCCCCCACGCCACGGGCAAGGCGGTGTGGGCCGAGATCCGCCTGCCGTGACTGCCGTCCCGCGCAACGGCGCCGCCGGCGCCACGTGCCGAGACTCAGGCCGGCCGGTGCGGGCGAGCATGGCGGCGAGGCGCCGGACCGCCGAACTGCTCGCCGCCGACCCGCGCACCGCCAAGGTCACCCGAATCGCGATGCGCTGAGGTTTCGCCCATGTCGGCCATTTCGCCGCCTACTACCGCCGGGCCTACCAGACCTCGCCCGGTACCGCCCTGCACCGCCGGCGGGCGCCCGCGCGGGCCGCTGTCGAGCAGGCCCCTCGCCCAGGAGCCAGGCTGGGGGCGTGAATACCCGTTCCTACGATGGCCCGGCCGTCCTGCGCACCGCGAGCGGAACCCAGTACGACTGCCGTGCCTCCCTGGTCTGGCGGCCGACCCGCACGGTTCGGGCCGAGGCCTCCGCGCCGGCCGACCGGCCCCAGGTCCCGGGCCAGGGGGGAGGGCGAACTTTGCCTTGAGAGCACGGACGAGGGCCCTCAGCGCACGGTTCGCCTGCGAGGACCGCGACGCCCTCGTCCTTGTCGCCGCCCAATCCGGCACCGTGACGGTGGTCGACACGGACGGCCCGTTCCTCCTCGTCCGCGGCATCGGCACCCCGCCCTTTTGAAGGCCATTGCGCCGCGCCAGCCCCCGTACGCGCACGGGCGCAGCGGCAGGCATCCTGTCGCTGCGCCCGCCGCCC
>NZ_JBEYFP010000488.1:0-4515 GCF_040634455.1 Kitasatospora sp. NPDC007106 | reverse complement strand
CGCCGGGCAGGCCGCGGGCGCGGGCGGGCACGTGGGTGTCGGACACCAGGAGGAGCTCCACGGCCGCAGTCTGCCAGGGCGGGGCGGGCGGGCGCGGCCGACGTTCCGGCCCGGCGCGTCTTCCGGCTTCGGCCCCCGGACGCTACTGTCGGGTAACAACAGTCTCCCGCTCGCCGGAGGTCCCGCGCATGCCCGTCCGATCCCTCTCCGCGCGCGCCCTCGGCGGTCTGCTGGTCGGCGCCGGGGTGGCGCACTTCGCGGCCCCGCGGCAGTTCGACGCGATCGTCCCCCGCTCCCTGCCGGGCTCGCCCCGCGCCTGGACCTACGCCAGCGGCGTGGCCGAACTCACGGTCGGCGCGGCCGTCCTGGCCCCGCGCACCCGCGCCGCCGGGGCCCTGGCCGCGGCGGGCCTGTTCGCGGCCGTCTTCCCGGCCAACGTCAAGATGGCGTACGACTGGCGCCACCGCCCCTCACCCTGGCGCGAGGCCGCAGCGGCCCGCCTCCCCCTCCAGGTCCCACTCGTCCTCTGGGCCCTCAAGGTCCGCCGCAACGCCTAGGCAAGCGCACCGGACGGGCGCACCATCAGGGGCGCCGGGGGCACCTCCCGGCCGAAGACTGGGGGCGGAACTGCGCGATTCGGATGCGAGCCACCGTCCGGACCGGGGGAGCACCGGATTCGCCAGGAGCGCCACTCCCGGACTGCGCAGCACCCCCCGCCCCTTGCGGTGCTCCCCACCAAGACCCGCTCTACGGCACCACGGTGACCGGCCAGCGGCCGGCCTTCACCAGGCGGACGGCCACCGAGCCGATGATCCGGTGCCCGGCCTGCTCGGAGGCGCCCACCACCACCGCGTCCGCCTTGAGTTCGTCGGCGGCCCGCACCAGCCCGGAGTACGGGTCCCCGGGGAAGGTGACGAACTGCCAGCGCATCTCGTGGATGCCGCGCAGCCGCTCGACCCCCAGCCGGATCTCGCCGAGGAGGTGCTCCGCGACGGCGGCGGTGGCCTCGGCGACGGGCAGGCCGAGCGCGGCGGCCGCACCGAGCACGGGTTGGACGAAGACCACCGCGAGCAGGGCGTTCTGCCGCCGTGCGAGACCGGCCGCGTAGGCGACCGCGCGCCAGGAGGCGTCGGATCCGTCCGCACCGGCGACGATCACCTTGGGTCCGTCCGTACCGCGCTCGAAGCGCGGCACGGCGGCCGGCCCGGGCTCCGCCGACATGTCGTCACTCACGGCACGAGCCTAGCGCCGCCCCGCCCGCTCGATCCGCCGGGGAGGCGCTCAGTGCTCGCCGGCGGCGAGGGCCTCGGCGAGCGTGCCGTAGACCCGCAGCACCTCCTCCGCGCCGGCGATCTCCAGCAGCCCGGAGAGCGCGGCGCCGGGTTCGGCGAGCACCAGGGCGCCGCCGGCCGTCTCGACCACCTCCCGCGCGCCGAGGATCAGGTCGAGGCCGGCCGAGTCGCAGAAGGTGAGTCCGGCGCAGTCCACCACGAGGAGTCCGGGCGCGGCGGCGACGGCCTTCTCCAGGGCGTCGCGCAGCGGCGCCTCGCCGTCCCGGTCGAGTTCGCCCTCGGGGCGGACGACCACGGCATGCGCGGAACGCCGCACCGCGACGGTCAACTGCCCGCTGTCCGGTTCCATCGCTCGCTCCTCGTCCCGAAGGCACGCCCCTCAACGATAGGTCGGCGCCGCCCGAGCGGCCCGAGCTGGAGGATGCTCCCAGATATGGGATAAGGTCCCGGATATGAGATCCGACGATCCGCTGGACCTCCGGCTCGCGGCCCGCCTCGCCGAGCTCCGCACCGCTCACGGCTGGTCGCTGGACGACCTCGCGCTGCGCGCCGACGTCAGCCGCTCCACCCTCTCCCGGCTGGAGCGGGCCGAGATCAGCCCGACCGCGGCACTCCTCGGCCGGCTCTGCCGGGCGTACGGGCGCACCATGTCGCAGCTGCTCGCCGAGGTCGAGGAGAACGGCAGCGGCCTGGTCCGGGCGGCCGAGCAGCCGGTCTGGACGGATCCGGCCTCCGGCTTCGTCCGTCGCTCGGTGTCGCCGCCGCTGGCCGGCCTGCGCGGCGAGCTGGTCGAGGGCACCCTGCCGGTCGGCGCCTCGGTCGACTACGACGGCCCGTCGGTGCCGGGCCTGGAGCAGCACCTCTGGCTGCTCTCCGGCCGGCTCGACCTCACCGTCCAGGAGCGGACGCACCACCTCGCGGCCGGGGACTGCCTGCGCTTCCGGCTCTGGGGCCGCACCGCCTTCCACAGCCCGGGCCCGGACCCGGCCCGCTACGTGCTGGCCCTCGTCCTCCCCTGACCGCCCGCCCCCGACCGGAGGAACCCGTGCCACCGACCACCGATCACAAGCCCACCGATCACAGGAGCACCGATCACCACAGCGCCGGTCACGACAGCACCGAGCTCCTCACCGCGGAGGCCCTGGACGCCGCCGCCCCCGCCCTGGCGGGGCTGCTGATCGACGCCGTCCGCGCCGGCGCCTCGGTCGGCTTCCCGGCCGATCTGACCGATGAGGCCGCGACGGCGTGGTGGCGTGCCCGGGCCGACGCGGTCGCCGCCGGCGCCCTGTCGGTGTGGACGGCCGGCCCGGCCGGCGCCCCGCTGGGTACGGTCAGCCTCGCCCTGGAGCAGTACCCGAACGGCGCCCACCGAGCCGAGATCGGCAAGCTGCTGGTGCACAGCACCGCCCGCCGCCGCGGGCTCGGCCGCACCCTGCTGGCGCTCGCCGAGCGGGCCGCCGCCGAGCGCGGCCGTACCCTGCTGCTGCTCGACACCGAGACCGACAGCGACGCCGAACTGCTCTACCGCTCGTCCGGCTGGACGGCCCTCGGCACCGTCCCCGGCTACGCGGCCGATCCCGCCGGCACGCTCCGCCCGAGCACCTTCTTCTACAAGCACCTCGACGCCGCCGAGCACCCCGGCACCTCCGACGCCGCCGCGACCACCACGGCCGCCGGGACCTCCACGGCCGCCGCAGCACGGCCGTCCTGACCCGGCACGCGAACGGCCCCTCCCCGCCGCGTCCGCCGGTGGACACGGTGGGAGGGGCCGTGAGGCCGCCCGGCGTCAGGCCCGGCCGGCCGCCCGCTGGGTGCGGCGGGCCAGCGAGTCGATGACGACCGCGGCCAGCAGCACCGCGCCGGTGATCATGAACTGCAGGGCGTTGCTGAGGCCCTGGATGTTCATGCCGGACAGGATCGAGCCGATGACCAGGGCACCGAGCAGGGCCGACCAGGTCGAGCCCCGGCCGCCGAAGAGGCTGGTGCCGCCGATGACCGCCGCGGCGATCGAGTTCATCAGCAGGTTGCCGCTGCCGGAGGTCTGGCTGGCCGACTGGATCTGCGCGGCCAGGAACAGACCGCCGACCGCGGCCATCGTCGAGGTGATCATGAAGACCGAGATCCGGGTCCACGACACGTTGATGCCGGCGCGCCGGGCGCCCTCGATGTTGCCGCCGAGTGCGAAGATCTGCCGCCCGTAGGTCGTGCGGCGGAGCACGAAGTCCAGTACCACGATGAAGATCAGGAAGATCAGCAGCGCGAGCGGGAGGCCCTTGTACTGGTTCAGGGTGTACGCCGCCAGGAACGCCACGATGGTGAGGAGGATCGTGCGCACGGCGATGTCCAGGGGCGCCCGGAAGGGCACCCCGGCAGCCTGTCGGCGTCTCGCGTCGAGGAGCTGTGAGGCGAGGAAGAGCACGACGCCGACCGCGGCCGTACCGTACGCCGCGATCTGCGCGCCGTAGATGGTGGTGTACAGCTTGGAGACGATGTCGTCGCCGGGGAGGTTGATGGTGCCCTGGCTGCCGAGGATCTGCAGCATGAGGCCGTTCCAGAAGAGGTTGCCGGCCAGGGTGACGACGAACGCCGGCACTCCGATCTTGGCGAAGAAGACGCCCTGGATCAGGCCGACCACCGCGCCGCCCACGAGCGCGCACACCAGGGCGACCCATTGGTTGACGCCGTGGGTGACGCTCATGACGGCGTAGATCGCGGCACACAGGCCGGACACCGAGCCGACGGAGAGGTCGATCTCGCCTAGCAGCAGCACGAAGACGACGCCGAGGGCGATCATGCCCGTGCCGACGATCTGCTGGGAGAGGTTGGAGAGGTTCTGGGCGGACAGGAAGCTGGAGTTCAGACTGCCGAAGACCACCCAGATCACGATGAGGGCGACGATGACGGGCAGTGACCCGAGTTCGCCGCTGCTGACGCGGCGGCGGAACTCCTGGACGTAGCCCTTCAGGCCCTGCTGGCGGACGATCAGGCGCGGGTCCACCGCCGGGGTGGCGGCGGCCGCGACGTCGACCGGGGCGTTGACGCCGCCCTTCGGCATGCTGTCCTCGGGCAGCGGGACCCGTCCGGGCTCGCGTCCGGGCTCCTGGCCGGGCCCGCCGGTGGGATCGTCGGTCACTGCTGTCCCTCCTGTCCGCGAGCCTTGCGCCGGGTCACGGCGTTGTCGGTGGCACCTGTGATGGCGGAGATGATCTCCTCCTGGCTGGTG
>NZ_JBEYFP010000487.1:0-4524 GCF_040634455.1 Kitasatospora sp. NPDC007106 | reverse complement strand
TCAGCAGCTCGTCGCGGGCGGCGTCGTGGTGCTGCCCGCCCCCGGCACCGCCGTCCCCGCGGACGCGCTGCGCGAACTGCTCGCCCCGCTGGAGGCCGGCCTCGGCTCCGAGGGCCGGATCACCGTCGGCGTCTCCGCCCCGGCCAGCGAGGCCGACGGCCTGCGCGGCGCCCTGGAGGAGGCCCGGCACGCCCGCCGGATCGCCGCCGCCCGGGTCGGCCGGGTCTGCGTGGCCGGACCGGAGGAGCTCGCCTCGCACGTGCTGCTGCTCGCCGCCGTGCCGGACGAGGTCCGCCGCGCCTTCCGCAGCCGTCTGCTCGACAAGGTCATCGCCTACGACCTGGAGCACCAGGCGGACCTGGTGCGCACCCTGGAGGCCTTCCTGCGCTCCGACGGCTCCTGGACGCGCTGCGCGGCCCAGCTGCACGTGCACGTCAACACGTTGCGCTACCGGATCGGCCGGATCGAGGAGCTGACCGGCCGTGACCTCTCCCGGCTGGAGGACCGGGTGGACTTCTACCTGGCGCTGGAACTCGCCTGACGGACCGTTGCCGGCCGCTTCCGGCCGCTGCCCCGGAACGCCGACGGGCCGCCCGCTCCCGGGAGGGAGGGGCGGCCCGTCGTGTGTCGCCGCGTCAGCGGGCGGAGCGTCAGTGCTGGACGGGGATGATGCCGGTCAGCCAGGTGAAGGCCTTCGGCAGCAGCAGCTTCCACACGTCCACCGCGTGCGGGCCGGTGGTCTCCACCACGGTCACGTTGGTCGGCGCCTTCGCCGCCTGCTGGAGGGCCAGACCGCCCTCGTAGCCGTCGCCCTTGTTGCCGCTGACGTACAGCGAGGTCTTCGGCGGCTGGGCGGCCTTGCGGAGGATGTTCAGCGGGTTGGAGGCCTCGCGCAGCTGCGGGTTCTTGGCGGTCAGCGAGCCCGACTCGGAGGCCGGGTCGTTGTAGCCGGAGAGGCTGATCCCGGCCCGGTAGCGGTCCGGGTGCTCCAGGGCGAGCTTGGCGGCGCAGTGGCCGCCGGCCGAGTAGCCGGCCACCGCCCAGCGGTCCGACGAGGTGTCGGCGCGGAAGTTGTCGAGCACCATCTTCGGCACGTCCCGGGCGAGCCAGGTGTCGGCGTTCACCTTGCCGGGCACGTCGGCGCAGCCGGTGTCGGTGTTGCGGCCGAGCAGCAGGGTGCGCGGCGACACCAGGATGAAGGGCGCGACCTTGCCCTCCTTCATCAGCGGCTTCAGCTGCTCGGACACCTTGAGGGTGCCGTACCAGGTGCTGGAGGAGCCGGGGAAACCGGGGATCAGCTCCACCACCGGGAAGGTCTTGTCCTTGTACGCCGGCTCGTGGTACTGCGGCGGCAGCCAGACCAGCACCTCACCGTCCACGCCGGACAGCCGGCCCTTGAGGTCGGTGCGCTGGACGTCCTTGGGCACCATCGGGTCGTCCACGCCCTTGAACTGCTGCAGCACCTTGGGCTCCGACTTGGCGTCCTGCGCGGGGCCGTCGGCCTGCACCTGCGGCACGGAGCGGACGTGGTTGCCGGTGCCCAGCAGGTCGTCCCAGTTGCCGTAGATCAGGTTGGCGTTGTTGACCATGACGAACACCATGGTGACCGCCGTCACCTGGCAGGCCAGGATCATCACCAGTCTGGAGAGCACCTGGACCGGCTTCGGCCCGCGCACCCTGCCCCAGAGCAGCAGCGCCGCCGCGATGGAGAGCGGCACGAGCACGATCGTGACGATCAGGAAGGGTGTTCCGGTCAGTTGCATTCAGGTTCTCGTATCCGGGTCGCTGGCAGCCCGGGCCCCCGCTCGCCCGTGCACGTTCCGATGTGATCAGACAGATGGAAACCGCGGTTCGGTTCCGCCCCAAACTGCGCAGAACCTGAGAGGAACATCACGTTTCCTTGTGAATCCCCCGTGCGGCCCAGCCAAGTTTGCCAGCCCCCTGACCGAATCCCTCGAACGGGGCAGCACCTGCGGTCATTCGGATGAGGATTCGCTGGCAGTCGCGGCCGTGCCCGGACCGGACCCCGCAGCCGCGGTCGGACGCGGGAGGATGGCGGAGAGAGCGCCGGCGCCCCCGCCGCCCGACCCGAAGGAGCCACCGCCCCCGTGACCAGCCCGCACAGCGCCCAGCGGCCGGCCGTCCTGCCCACCCTGTTCGGCCTCGGGCCGCGCAGCGCCGACCGCCGCCGGCGCGCCCTGCCGCCCGGCGTCCTGCGGCTGCCCACCGTCGGCGTGGACATCGGCGGCACCAAGGTGGTGGCGGGCGTGGTCGACGGCGAGGGCCGGGTGCTGGACCGCGTCCGCACCGAGACCCCGCACAAGAGCAAGAGCCCCGCGGTCGTCGAGGACGTCATCGTCGACCTGGTGCTGCAACTCGCCGACAAGCACGACGTGCACGCCGTCGGCGTCGGCGCGGCCGGCTGGGTGGACGCCGACCGCTCCAAGGTGCTCTTCGCCCCCCACCTCAACTGGCGCAACGAGCCGCTGCAGGAGGCGCTCAGCGAGCGGCTGCGCTTCCCTGTCGTGGTGGAGAACGACGCCAACGCGGCCGCCTGGGCCGAGTGGCGGTTCGGCGCCGGCCGCGGCGAGGACCACATGGTGATGATCACCCTGGGCACCGGCATCGGCGGCGCGGTCGTCCGGGACGGCTTCGTCGACCGCGGCAAGTACGGCCTGGCGGGCGAGTTCGGCCACATGCAGGTGGTGCCCGGCGGGCACCGCTGCCCGTGCGGCAACCGCGGCTGCTGGGAGCAGTACTCCTCCGGCAACGCGCTGGTCCGCGAGGCGCGGGGGCTCGTCGCCGAGGAGTCGCCCGTCGTCCAGCCGCTGCTCGCCCGGGCCGGCGGCACCGCCGAGGGCATCACCGGCCCGCTGGTCACCGAGGCCGCCCGGGAGGGCGACGCCGTCGCCGTGGAACTCCTCTACGAGGTCGGCCACTGGCTGGGCGTGGGCATCGCCAACCTGGCCGCCGCCCTGGACCCCGGACGGTTCGTCATCGGCGGCGGCGTCTCCGAGGCCGGCGACCTGCTGCTCGGCCCGGCCCAGGACGCCTTCAAACGCACCCTGACCGGCCGCGGGTTCCGGCCCGAGGCCGGCATCGTGCACGCCGCCCTCGGCAACGAGGCCGGCCTCGTCGGCGCCGCCGACCTGGCCCGCCAGGTGGCCCGCCGCTTCCGCACCGTCAAACGGCGGAAGCGGTTCTCCTGACGGAGGAAGGGCACGACCCGGGGCGCGGCGACATGGTCGTCCGCAACGACCTCGACCGCTACCGGCTGGTCATGGACGTCATCGACCGCGTCCCCGGCCTCGCCGTCCGCGCCGCCGCCGTGCGACAGGAGATGGCCGACCGGCGAACCCGCCACCACGACTGGATCCGCGAACACGGCACCGACCTGCCCGAGGTCGCCGACTGGAGCTGGAGCGGCTGACCCGCGACATCAACACCCTCGGCGCCGCCCTGGACCGGGACCTTCGGGCCCGGTCCAGGGCTGCCCGGCCCCTGTCTCCGGCGGGCGCGCGCCGAGAACCTGTCCTGCAGGGACGAGGTTGCGCGCACCGGTGCCGCGCGACACCGAACGAAGGAGGATGTGACCATGACTCAGTCCGTGGTGGTGGGGGTCGACGGCTCCGCCGAGAGCACGGCGGCGGCCGAGTGGGCGGCCGGGCAGGCCCGGCGCAGCGGCCGGACGCTGCGGATGGTCCACGCCGGGGGACCGCAGGCCCCGCTGTCGGAGCAGCCCGGCGACCCGGCCGAGCCGCTGCCGGAGGAGGTGCGCGCGCTCCGCAACCGTCTCGTGGACGCACTGCCCGATCTGGAGATCCACTGCGAGCACGTGCCCGGGAACCCGGCCCACGCGCTCGCCGCCGCAGGGGAGCGGGAGGGGATGCTGGTGCTCGGTTCGCGCGGGCGGGGCGGGGCCGCGGGGCTGGTCCTCGGGTCGGTGGCGCTGCAGGCGGCGGCGCACGCCGCGTGCCCGGTGATCCTGGTCCGGTCGGGCGCGGACGACGGCGGTACGGGCGGTGACGTGGTGGTCGGTGTGGAGGGCAGCAGGCCCTGCGACGAGGTCCTGGCCTTCGCCTTCGCGCGGGCGGCCGAGTACGGCACCGGTCTGCGGGCGCTGGAGAGCGTGACCCTGCCCGCCGGGCCCTACGTGACGGACGCTCCGATGGCCCGGCCGGAGATCAGGGAGTCGATGGCCGCGTCCGAGACGGTGCGGCTCCAGGACGCGCTCGCGCGCTGGCGGGAGAAGTACCCCGAGGTCAGGGCCGAGGCCGAGGTCACCGGGTGGCCGGCCGGGCGTGCCCTGGTCGAGGCGTCACGCTCGGCCGCCCTGGTGGTGCTGGGCCGCCGGACACCCCGGCTGCTCCCCACGGCCCCGCGGCTCGGCGGTACCGCGCACACGGTGCTGCACCACGCCCACGGCCCGGCCCAGCAGCAGCTGCAGTCCTGGCAGCTCGGCCAGAACTTCGGCCAGGCGGGCAGCCTGATGAGTGCCTACGCCACGGTGCACGCCAACCTGGA
>NZ_JBEYFP010000486.1:0-4537 GCF_040634455.1 Kitasatospora sp. NPDC007106 | reverse complement strand
TCGGCGGCGGCGGTGGCCTCGACGAGTGCGGCGGCGCGTTCCAGGCCCGGGCGCTCCTCGGGCGTCGCCTCGGCCAGCGCCCCGGCCAGGGCCGCGGAGACCACGTCGGCGTCCCGGACGACCACGACGACGTTGTGCTTGGTGTTCACTCCCAGGAATCCAGTCATACCGATCATGGTGCTGGGCCTGTTCCGTACACGGCAAGGAACTTGAGGAACCCCAGAGGTTCGCGAGGTCGGAGGTGGTGCACACTCCTCCGCATGGGGATTGCGGAGGACGAGCTGCGGCGGCTTCGGTCCGGGCCGGGGCCCGAGGACGACCGGGCACGGCCGTTCCTCGTACGGGTCCGGTTCACCGCCGCGGACCCGGCCCGGGTCGTCGCCGGCGCGCGTGCCGTCCTGCGCAGCGTGGTCGGGCGGACGGACGACTGGCCCGCGGCCGAGCAGTGGCCGCAGCTGCTGCCGGCCTGGTTCGTCCGGCGGTGCGCGCCGGAGCCCGTCGAGCCGGAACCTGGCGCGCCGCCCTTCGACGCCGAGGAATGGCTGCGCCAGTGGCGGGCGATGACGCCGGAGCAGCGGGCGGCCGCCGATCGGGAGCCGTGGACGCTGTCGGACTGGCTGCACTGCTTCGACCCGACCGAGGACGGCGGCGGTGGCGACCGCGGCTGGTGGTGGTGGCACGCGGGAACCGACGGGCCGGGCACCGGCCGGGTCCAGGTGGAGACCACCGGCTGGCCGTTCGGCAGCGGGTCGCTGCGCTGGCTGATCGAGGCCGCCGGCGGAACGGACCTGACGTGGAGTCCGTAGCACCGTCCCGGTGGCGGGCGGCTCCGGCAGACTCGGCCGCATGTCCGAACAGCCTTCAGGTGCACCGCCGGTCGATGACGGCGGCCCCCTGCCCGCGTACGCGGCGCTCCGTCCCGAGGTGGTGAGGGCCGGTTCGGTGCAGAACGCCCTCCAGGCGGCGGTCGACCGCGCGGGCCCGGGGCTCCGGGTCGGGCCGATGACGTCCTCACCGGGGTCCTCACCGGGCCGGTGCCACGGGGCGGCGAGGGTGGAGGCCGACGGCCGCTCGGCGAGCGTCGTGATGCTGCCGGGCGGCGGGTGCGGGTTCGTGGTCGACTGCTGGGCGCACGGAATCCACCGGGCCTCGGGGAGCACGCAGGAACTCTCCGAGGTCGCCGGTGCCGTGCGGTCCTGGATCCAGGGGGCCGAACCGCGCGAACTCGCTGCCCGGTGGCCCTTCCTGATGGTCCGGGCCGTGGCCGAGACCCGTGAGCACGGCGAGGAAGTGGCGGAACGGTGGCAGCTGCTGCACCAGGTCGCCGACCGGTACGCCGAACGGTGGCAGCAGCCCGACTGGCGGGCCCTCGTCGGGGCCGCCTTCGAACAGCCGCGCCTGCGGGCCCTGTCGCCCGGAAAGTCCATGCACTGGTTCACCCTCAGCCGGCGGGCCGTGCCACCCATCTGCAGCGATCTTCCGAGCACCAGACCGCTCGGCAACGGCCGCTTCGAGGTGGCCTCCGCCGACGGCCGCGTCCGGGAGGTCGAGGGCGCCGTGGCCGCCGTCGAGGTGATCCTGGACGCCCTGCCCGACCACGCCGTCCCCCTGCCGTGGGGCCTGTGACCCGAGCGCGGCGTTAGCGGCGGCCCTTCGCCGTCGAGGTGGGGACGCCGCGGGGTCACCCGCGGTCGTGGCGGCGCCGGGCCTGTGCCCGCAGCGCCTCCGGGTAGTGGGCGGGCTTCGGCCCGGGCTCGGCGCGGTAACCCCCGTAGGGGCAGGCGCTCTCGTTGCGGTGGCCCTTGTCCTGGACGTGCCGGCACCTGAGGAGCATGTGGTGCCCGCTCCGGCCGTGGCCGCAGACGGTGCACGGCGGCCAGGGCCCGGTGCGGTACGTGCGGCAGTCGCAGTACGTCTCGTTCCGGTGGCCGACCCGGTGGCCGGCGCCGTCGTGGACGTCCCCCGAAGCCGAGGTCCGCTCGGAGTAGTGGCCGCGGTGCGCACGGTGGCCGCAGGTCGCGCAGTCCGGCCCGGGCGGCGGGGCGACTTCGGGGTCCGTCGGCTCCGGGAAGGGCGAGCCCGTCCGCCGGACGGTGACGACGGCCGCGACCGCGCCCACCACGACGACGATTCCCACCAGGCCGATGACGGTCTGCCTTGCCACGAGTCCCCCTGTGCGTGCGCTCTCCCAGGGCACCGTCCGACCAGCCGTCGGCCGCCCGCGTCGACACCGCGGAGACGGATTCCCGTCGACGCGGGCCGTGTCGGGTCAGCGGGCGCTGCCGAGGTTCCGGTCGGCTTCGGCGCCCTGGAGCATGAGGGTGGTCTCCTCGATGCGGCGGAAGCGGCCGTCGGGGGCGAACTCGGCGAAGACGTAGACCTCGATGCGGACGGTGGACCCGTCGGTCTTGACGATCTCCATGGTGTGGCGGTCGGCGTACCGGTCGCCGGAGGAGAGCTCGTCGTGCACCTCGACCGAGCCGCCGGCGACGACGGTGCGCAGGTGGGCGATGTGGGCGAGGAACTCGGTGCGGTCGGCCCAGTCGCCGTCGGTGCGCTGGCGGTAGTCGGGGGCGAAGTGCCGGTCGGCGGCCTCGTCCAGGTCGAGGCCCGGGGTGAGGAGCAGGTCGGTGAGGGCGGCGCGGATGTCGGTACGGATGTCGGTGCGGGTCATGGCGGTTCCTCCGGTGGCGTGCGGGAGCGTCCCGCTGTGGATCGAGGGGAGATGCGTGCCTGAAGCACGCTTATGACTGTACCGCAGAAGCGTGCGCGGCGCACGCATCTGCATCCTCGGATCCGCTCCGGCCCCCACCGGGTCAGGCGCCGCCCCGCGGGGGCCGGCCTCCGCGGCGGCCGGCCGCGCGCAGGGCGGCGGCCCGGTGCCGGATCGGTTCCGCGGCGGGGAGCGCGTAGAGCGACTCCCACGGGTAGCGGGAGCCGAACCCGCCGAGCTCCTCGAAGTGCCGGTGGGCGTGCCGGCGCATCCCGGCGAGACCGAACGCCGCGGCGAACACCGAGTGGACGTTGACGCGGGCCCCGCCGGGACGGTGCGCCGGGTGCAGGACGGACGCCTCGGCCGCGGCCACGAGCGAGGCACGGACGGACGGGCGGCGCCACTGGACGAGGCGGGCGCTCCGGCCGGCAGCCGTCCAGCGCTCCAGCTGCGCCTCCACCCCGATCACCGCGCCGAGCCCGCCCGGCGGGGCCTGCTCGCGGCACTCGCTAGCGAAAGGGGTACGTACGGGCGCCGCGCCGCGTTCAGTCCCGCAGCGGTGCGCGGGTCGCCCGCCGGTCGTCCGGGTCGTGCGGCGGGCACGGCACCGCGATCGTCGCCCCGGGTTCCCCGGGAGGTCGCGGACGCGACGGCGGCCGTTGGCCGACCGCTGCCACGCTCACCGGCGGATCCGTCCCGATACGAGGAGTGCCATGAGAGTCGTCCCCCCGTCCCGCCGTACCGCGGCTCTCGGTGCGGCCGTCGTCGCGGTCGTCGTGGCCGCGCCGGCCGCGCACGCCGCCCCCGGCGCGCCGGGCACCCGCCCCTCGTTCTGTCACCACGACAACCGCTCCACGCCGTTCGCGCAGTACCTGTGCGCCGAACCCGGCGAGCTGCTCGACGTCCGCATCGGCGACGTGCACCCGACCCAGCCCTCGCTGGGCTACGACGAGGTGTACTACAAGCTCGGCCGCTACACCCTCGGCAAGGACGCGATCAACAAGAAGTTCAGCGACTGGTGCGAGGCCGACGGCCGCATCGACGCCGTCGCCGCGCAGCCCGGTGCGCGCCTGGACGACCCGTCCTCCTTCACCTGCCGGCTCCCCGTCGGCGCCGAGACGGCGGACAGCGTCGCGCCGATGAAGACCGTCGTCATCGGCCCGCACGGCGAGCCGTTCCTCACCGACGGGCACCACACCCTCACGGCCTTCTACGAGACCCCCGACGGCGGCGCCGACCTGCACGTCCGGCTGCGGGTGCTGGCCAACTACAGCGACCTCACCCGCCAGGCGTTCTGGGACGAGATGCAGGCGCACAAGTGGGTCTACCTGCGCGACCCCGAGGGCGCTCCGGTCGCGGTCAACAAGCTGCCGACCGGTGTCGGGCTGGCCGACTTCGGCGACGACAAGTACCGCGGCCTGCTCTACTTCGGCCGCGACATCGGCTACACGCAGAACGACCTGCCGTTCCAGGAGTTCTACTGGGGCAGCTGGGTCCGCGACACGAACGCCGTCGACCTGTCCGGCTGGAACCCGAACGACCTCGGCAGCTACCTCGGCACCGTCCAGGGCCTGACCCGGGCGATGACCGCGCTGCCGAAGGACGCCGTCGTCGACAGCGGCTTCGACGCCGCCGACCTCGGCGCACTGGACCAGTGGAACGCGGGCAAGGCCGCCGACAAGGGCGAGTTCGACAAGCTGAGCAAGCCGTACTCCGACCCCAAGCCCGGCAAGCTCGCCTACGCCCTCGAGTACAAGCGCGTCCACGGCCTGGGCTGACCCACCCCGCCGCCCGATCCCCGTCGACCCCCGAGGGGTACGACGG
>NZ_JBEYFP010000485.1:0-4541 GCF_040634455.1 Kitasatospora sp. NPDC007106 | reverse complement strand
CCCGGATGATCGACGGCGGCTGCCTGGTCACCTGGACGGGCGGCAGCCCCCAGCAGCGCGTCCGCGCCCAGCGGTTCGGCCCCGACGGGCAGAAGCAGGGCGCGGAGATCGCCGTCAACACCAGCGAGGCCTTCCACACCGATGCGACCGCGACGCTGCTGAGCGACGGGGACGTCGTGGTCGCCTGGACCGACGGTGCGGCGGTGGGCGGCGGCGGGTTGACGTACCGGGTCTTCGACGCCGAAGGCACACCCCTGACGGGCGAGATCCGCCCCGGCATCACCGGCTTCGGACGACTGGGCCGGAGCGTGCTGACGGCCCTCGACGACGGACGGTTCGTCGCGGCGCACGTCAAGGCGACCGTGCCGAGCGACCTCGGTGTCCTGCAGACCACCGCGGTGGCCGGCATCATCGACCCGGGCGGCGACGGGGAGGTCTTCGCCAGCGCCTCGGCGGGTTCACCGAAGCACTTCCACCGGACCTCGCCCGCGCTGACGGCGCTGCCGGGCGGGCGCTTCGTCCTCGCCTGGGTGGAGAAGAGCGCGGACACCAACGACACCGTGCCGACCGTGACGGCGCAGCTCTGCTCGGACAGCGCGCTCGAGATCGGTCCGCAGGTCCGGGCCAGCACGGGTGCCGCGGTCAACCGGTTCGACCTGAGCGCGGCTGCGGTCTTCGGCAACGGCTCTCCGCAGCGGGTCTTCCTGTCCTGGACGAACACGGGGGCCGACGGGGACGCCTCCGTCCGCGGCTGCGTCCTCACCGCCGACGACGGCGGGCTGTCCTGACGGCCGGTCGTGGACGCCTCTGAGGGAAGGCCCCGATGAACCAGGTCATCCGGCATCCGGCGGGGAGGTTCCGAGCGCCGAGCGAGCCGCGCTTCGTTCGGGGCAGGCGCGTCCTGTCCTGGCTGCGGTTCCGGGTGTTCAGACGGTGGCGGATGCGGCGCGTCCGCAAGGAGAGCCGGCAGCGGGTGGCCATTCCCCAGAAGTGGCGCGGGAGGTGGACGCCCGGGAACTACGTGAAGGCCCTGTCGTGGATCGGCACGTTACTGCTCCTGGGCTGGCTGGCGCTGGCCCTGAACGTGATCGTCGGCGGAAGTCCCGGGTTCGTGGAGAACACCTGCCGCCGGACCAGCCAGTCCTGCAGCGTGGTCATCAGCTTCACCACGCCGTTCCTGGTGCTCTCCCTGAGCACCGCCGTCTTCCTCGGCGTACGCCGCTGGAAGACCATCCGGCCGATCGGCCGGACCGCCCGGAAGAACCCGCAGCAGCTGGTGCCCACGGCCGGCACGATCGTCGACGAGGTCGTCGGCCGGCAGGAGCTGTGCTCGGTCATCGCCCAGGCGCTGCGGGACCGGCGCCGGCGCCGGCCGTACGTGCTGGTGGGCGGCGTCGGCAGCGGGAAGACGGCCGTGCTGGTGCAGCTGACCCAGGTGCTGGCGGAGAACGGCGCCGTGCCCGTCCCCATCCACCTGCGGCGCATCGACCTCGACGGCGCCGACCTGAACTTCGGCGAACTGGCCAAGCGGCGGTTCTGCGACGAGGTGGACCCGGGGGTCATCTCCCGGGCCCAGGCCGAACGGGTGTGGCGGCAGCTCTGCATGGACGACAAGGCCGTGGTCATCGCGGACGGGCTGGAGGAGGCGTTCTGCGAGGACGAGGAACAGGCGAACCGGGACAGCCTGATCCGCCGCGCGATCGGCCGCGCCCAGAAGCAGAAGCTCCCCCTGGTGATCGCCTCGCGCCCGCACCCCGCCCTCGAAGGCACCCAGGCCGCCGTCATCGACCTCGAACCGCTCAGCGAGGAGGCCGCACTCGGCTACCTCGCGCACCGGAAACCCGGTGTCGACAACCGCAGGCTGGACTGGATCGTCGAGACGGCCGCGGTCGCCGAGTCCCCGCTCTACCTCCAGATCGCCCGCCAGCTCCGGGAGCACCAGCTCATGGAGCACTTCGAGAACAGCAAGGAGTGGGACCACGTCAACACCCGCGGCGGCGACCGGACCTGCATCCGGCTCAGCCTCCTGGACTCCTGGATGAGGGCACTCGTCCAGGGCCACCTCCAGGCCCGCTTCGACATCTCCTCCGAGCAGCGCAGGCGGACGGTGGCCGTGATGTCGGCGCTGGCCTGCATCGGACTGCTCAACGACCGGCTGGAGGTCAGGTTCGACGAACTCATCGGCTGGACCGGCCACGGCGGCGACCACCCGAAGGAGGCGGAGGTCCCCTACCGGGCGGTCCTGCGGGCGCTGCGCCAAAGCGTCGAGGGCCTGCCCGGGAACGACGAGGACGCCTGCTGGCGCACCGCCCTGTCGCGCTACGCGGCACGCGGTGAACAACTCGGGCTGGTGGAGGCCCAGAGCTTCAAGGTGCGGTTCCCGCACAGCATCCTGCAGTCCTACCTGGGGGCCTCCTTCCTCGACGTCGTCCAGCGGGACGACGCCGGACTCCTCGACAGGGCGCTCGAGGAACCCGGCCGCGAGCTCCTCATCGCCCTGGTCCTGCGCTCCCGCCGCAAGGGCGAGACCCTGAAGCGCGCCACGGTCGACCTGCTGCTCGAAGCGGCCCGCGAACGCCGGGACGACAAGGCCCTCGACCTGTTCGCCGCGGCACTGGAGATCGACACCTGCCAGGCCGACGACTCGGCCCACGCCCTCCTCGCCAGGACGATCCTGCAGCGGTGGCCGGAGATCGTCGACGGCGATCCGAGAACCGTCGACGAGGCGAAACTGCGGCTGGTGCACGCCTTCGGCGAGGTGGCGCGGCGGCTCGACCGCTCGAACCGGGACGACCCCGAGAAGTGGCCCAAGCCGGCCTACGGCGACCTGATGAGGGTCACCTGGGTCGAGCCCAGCTATCCCGTCCGGCTGGCCATCGCCCAGGAGATCGGCGCGGGCGGCGACAACGCCTTCGACGCGCTGCGCAGGCTCTTCCCGTGGCCGAAGCGGAGGAAGGACAGCGCGGTCGAGGTCTACGACCCCTGGGAGCAGTACAAGACGGCCATGGAGCTCCAGAAGCACCGGGAGAGTGCGGAACGCGAGCGGAGGATCGGCCCTCCCGACCCCGCGGACGGCACCGAGCGGGGACCGCGGACCGGGGAGCAGATCTGGCGCGAGTTCGTCACCCGGGCGTGGCTGGTCCCGATGATCGTGGGCTCGGTGAGCAACGACCGGTGCGAGCAGGCCCGGGAGCGCATGGGCCTGTGGCTGCAGCACCTCGCGCCCAACCCCGCGACGGGCCGCGCCGACCTGCCCATCTCCCTGGAGATCGCCCTAGCCCAGGGCTTCAAGGCCGCGGCGAACCGCCGCAGCCGGCATCCCGCCACCTCCGACGAGGCCCGCGAGTACCTGATCGAGCAGGCGGAGCACATGCTGACGCACGCCCGCTACTGGTACTCCCAGGTCACCCTCGTCCACGCGCTGTGCCTGTGGGAGCTGCCGGACAGCACCGACGAGGTGGTGGAGGGCGGCGAGAACGGCCGGCGGTCCGGCTCCGACCCGTTGCAGGCCGTGGAGCGCTGGCTCGCCATGGCGGGCAGCGAGCAGGCCCCCGGCGACCGGCCCGCGGACGAGCTGTCGGTACGGGACGGGAACCGGCTGCACCCCTTCGTCGCCGAGGCCGGGGACCTCGCGGCGCTCGCCCTGGAGACCCGGCGTCCCGAGCGGTTCATCTGGATCGACGAGAAGGGGACGATGGCCAACATCGGCTCGCAGCCGGCCGACCCCACGGTCTACCGCAAGCACAACCTCTGGATCCCGCCGTCGGTCGGGTGGAGCACCCTGCATCCGCGCGCCCAGCAGCTCCTCGCCGACATCCTGCTGCTGCTCAACCTCACCGAACGCGACGGTCAGCTGGTCGACAGCCGGCTGGAGCGCACCAACCGCACCACCCTCCCGCCCTGCCTGACGAAGGACCGCACGGCGCTCCGTCCCGAGCGCACGGTCGGCATGGCCGGGACGGCCGAACCCGGGACGAGCTGCCTGCGCAGCTGCCAGTTCGAGCTGTGCCCGTACCCCGCGAAGGGGGCGCAGCCGGACGGCGAGCTGCGCGAGCCGTTCTGCCGGCAGCAGCAGGCCCTGCTGAGGCGGCGCACCGCCCGGCGGAGGAAGGCGGGCTGGCAGGGCATGACCGACCGTGAGCTCGGCCGGTTCTGGACGGCGATGGCGGAACGCACCCGGACGCCCTCGGCCGTCGAGGAACCGTAGACCTCGCCGCGCACGGGTCTGCTCCAGGTGGAGCCCGTGAGTGGTGGACCCGTCCGCGTCACCACAGGCTGTCAGTGCCCGCCCGAAAACCGCGGCGGGCACCTCCACGCGGCGTTCCCCGTGGGGGCGGACGGGACGTCAGAGAGACGGCAGCACATGGTGAAGCAGGGCAGCGCACGGGGGTGTCCGCCACCCGTTCGCGGGACCGGCGGGTCGGTACGGAGGTGGGCGCGCTCGGCACGTCTCGGCCTCCCGTGGGAGATGACGGACTCAGACAGAGTACGTAGCCATGGCGCGTTCACAGAGGTCAGATCATTCTAATAACTCTACGGTA